>CAJWMX010000133.1 GCA_913043805.1 uncultured Acidobacteriota bacterium
CAGCCCCATCCTCGGCCACGGCGCTCGACCGCACCGCGACCCGCTGCGTGGTCAGTCCGTGCTGTTGGAGGAAGGCGTCGACAGCGGATCGGGTCTCAGGCGGGAGCGATGCGTCGAGGAGAGACGAGCGCAGCCGCTCGAGCCGCGACTGCACGTCGGCGTCAGTCGCCTGCTCCGCGCTAACTCCGGCCAGCGGGGCCACCTGCGTGCGAAACTCCGGCTGAGCCAGCAGGGAGGCATAGACGCCAGCCGGCAACACCCCGCCGACCGGCACGTCGAAGCCGTATCTGGACAGGCGACCGAGGTTCCAGCCTTTACCCCCGACCACCGCGGTGCCGGTGTCGACCGCCGCGGACCAATCGAGCACGACGGCGCGTTCAGCCACTAATCAGGAAGCGCGAAGACGAAGATCGCGTTCCCCCCCAGGCTGGGGTTCTTCAGGTCGGACAGCAGATCGGCCGGAATCACGCCGGTCCAGCTACCTGCCGCACCCGAGTTCCCGGCTCCGAACGCGATGTACTGCGTGCCATCGACCGAATAGGTGATCGGGTAACCGTTGGCCATCGTCGACAGCCGTGTTTGCCAGAGCTGCTCGCCGCTCTCGACGTCGTAGGCGAACACGTAGCGCTCCCAGTCGCCCACGAACACCAGGCCGCCACCGGTGGTCAGCGCTGCGGTGTTGTAGGGCGACCGCCGCCGGTGCTTCCACAGCGTCTCGCCCGTCCGGATGTCCACCGCCTAGAACTCGCCGAGCTGGTCGGGCGCATCGGGATGGAAGTGGTTCTGCCGGTCGCGGACCCAGCCAGTGCCCCCGCCCCCGTCCCGGTACTCGACCGGCCCGAAGGCCGCGGTCTCGCAATTCAGATGCAGCGGGATATACATCGCAGCGGTGTCCGGGTGATAGGACATCGCTCGCAGGCTCTTGAAGCCACCCGTGCTCGGACAGAAGTACAGCAGCTCACCGACGTCCGAGATCATGTCGTCGCGATGGGTCACGATGCCCGTCGTGGTGTCCACGTCGACGATGTTCTGGTAGCCCAGATCCACGGCGTTCCGGAACTCTCCCGTCGCCCGGTCGAGCTCCCAGAGGATGGCGAGCTTGCCCATGCTGAACACCGACTGCTTGCCGTCGTAGTCCACCAGAATCCGCTCGAACGTCTCGTCCATGTCGTGGCTGTCGCCAGGAATGTGCTGGAAATACCACTCCATCTCGCCGGTCGCCGGATTGAGCGCCAGCGTCGAGTTGCTGTACAGGGCATCGCCGTCGGTCCGGCGAGCGTCGCGGGTCCACGGCTTCGCCTGCGAGGTGCCGTAGTAGATGAGACCGGTGCCGGGGTCATAGCTACCCGGGATCCAGGCGTCGCCGCCAGCACGGAACAGCAGCGGCAGGTCGCCCCAGGAGTCGCCGCCCCGCTCGCCCGGCTTGGCCACCGTGGACGTACGCCACGCCTCCTGACCGGTCGCCGCGTCAATGCCGACGATGTAGCAGGTGTCTTCCCGATACATCTCGCAGCCCATCAGACCGGCCACGATGATGCCGTCGGCAATGATCGGCCCGCTCGTGAACCCGTAGCCGGGCTCGTCCATGATGGCGGTCTCCCAGCGCAACTCGCCGGTACGGGCGTCGAGCGCCACCACGTGCGCGTCGTAGGTGTTCAGGATGATCATGTCCTGATACATCGCCAGACTGCGCATCTGGGTGCCAGCCCTGCGCGCCGGCTCGATCTCGCGGCGATACTCCCAGAGGAAGTCACCGTTGCGTGCGTCCAGCGCCTGCACCATGTTCCCCGGATTGGCGATGAACATGACGCCGTCGTGGACGAGCGGCGTCGTCTGCGAGATGCCGGGGTCGAGACCCCACGACCAGGCCATGCGCATCTCGCCGACGTTCGAGCGATCTATCTGATCGAGCGGGCTGTAGCCCCACCCATCCAGCGTCCGCCGCCAGTTCAGCCAGTCGCCGGGCGCCGGATCCTGGAGCACCGCGTCGGTGACCGGTGACAGCGCCGGGGCCTGGGCGGACACGGGCGCGGCGATCAAAGCGACAAGAGCGGCAACGAGAAAGAAACGTGCAAGCATCGGGCCTCCGGAGGTTTCCGAACGTCGAGCGCATTCTATGAACGTCGAGCGCATTCTATACGGAGCAGGCCAGCGATGAAGCCCCGCGTGGGGTTTGGGGCGAAGCCCCATGGAAGCTAGACGAGCGACCCGATCCGGACCAGCCGCAGCACCGCGTCTCCTGACGCCCGCGAGGCATCGAGGTCGACGAGGAACACCGCCACCCAGTCGTTCAGCCCCTCGGTGTCGACCAGCATCTGCTCGACCCGCCAGCCCGGGTCGGGAGTATCCGACTCGACATGGGTGTGTCGGAGGTTACGCCCCTCGGGGTCGAGACGCAGACCACCATGCTCGAGACGGAACCGGGCCCTCGCCTCGCCCAACCGTTCGATGGTCCACGGGCGACCTGACTCGTCGAACGGTTCAAGCCGACCGAGAGCGGCCGCGTCGTCCTCGATGCTCCAGGCCCGCAAGACAGCGAACACCTGCGTCCGGATCAGCCGGATGAACCCGATGCGGTCCTCGGTCAGGTCGGCGGGTCGCTCGAGGCGGGGAGCCGGGGACGCGACTCGGATCCGGTCATCCGGCGTTCCACCTCGCAGCCGTTCCCACTCGTCCAGCAACGTGGAATCGACCCGTCGCACGAGATCCCGCAGGTAGAGCTCGACCTCCCGCACCGCCTCCGTCTTCAAGGTATCGGGCACGGTGTGCCGAAGCACCTTGTAGACGCTCCCGAGATGCCGAAGAAGCAACCCTTCGACCCGGCGCAGGTCGTACTCCCGCACGTAGTCGTCAAACGTGCGGAAGGTCTCGAACATCTCACGCGCGATCGACTTGGGTCGGATGTTCTCCTCCTCGACCCACGGATGGAGGTCGGCGAAGGTATTGAACGTCGCGTAGACGAACTCACGGAGCGGCTTCGGGTGCTCGAGCTTCTCGAGCTCCTCCATCCGCTGGTCGTAGTCCAGGCCCTCCGCCTTCATCTCGGCAACGGCCTGCGTCTTGAGGCGAGCCAGCTGCCGGCGCAGGATCGCCGTCGGATCCTCCAGGATGCTCTCGACTAGGGTCAGCACGTCGAGCGGGTGGGTATCGGACGCCTCATCGAGCTGGGGCAACGCCTCCAGCAGATAGAGCGAGAGCGTCTGGTCCATGGAGAAGTCGGCCTGCAGATCGACATTGACCTGGACCCGCTTGCCTGTGTCCGAGCCGAACTCCACGACACCGCGGTCCACGAGGGCCCGGAAGAGCTGCCATCCCCTCCGCCGATGGGCGCGACGCCCGGGCTCAGTCTCGTGACTGTCCCTGATCAGGCGGCGCATCGCCGAGCAGCCGTCACCAGGCCGGCCCAGGACGTTCAACAGCATCCCGTGCGAGACGTGGAACCGGGACCGGAGCCGCTCCGGCTGGGCGGTAGTCAACCGCTCGAAGGTGTTCCGGTCCCAGGGCGCGAAGTTCCCCTTCGGGGGTTTGCGCATGACCACCTTCTTGCCGCTCTTCGCCTTGTCCGCCAATCGACGATTCTCGATGACGTGCTCGGGCGCCTGGGCGACGACGAAACCCTGCTCGTCGAACCCCTTGCGGCCAGCGCGGCCCGAGATCTGATGAAAGTCGCGCGCCGAGAGCACGGCGGTCTTCTCGCCATCGAACTTGCACAGCCGGCTGAAGAGCACGGTACGGATCGGCACGTTGACCCCGACCCCCAGCGTATCGGTACCGCAGATGACCTTGAGCAGGCCGCGCTGGGCCAGACGTTCGACAAGCACCCGGTACTTGGGCAGCAGGCCCGCATGGTGAATACCAATCCCGTGGCGAAGCCAGGTGCGCACGCGAGGTCCGTGTGGACTGGTGAAGCGGACCTCCGCGATCGCTTCACTGATGGCGCGCTTCTCCTCCTTCGATGTCACCTTGAGACTGGTGAACGCCTGCGCGCTCTCGGCCGCCTCCTTCTGGGTGAAATGCACGACGTAGACCGGCGCCCGTCCCGCCTCGACCTGGGACTCGACAGCCTCGGTCAGCGGCGTCTCGGAGTAGCGGTAGTCGAGTGGGACCGGTCGGTCGGCCGAGCTCACCGTGAGGGTCGGCCGCCCGGTGCGGTCCTCGAGATCCCGCTCGAAGAAGCTCACGTCGCCCAGGGTGGCGGACATCAGGAGGAAACGGGTCCCCGGCAGCGTCAAGAGCGGCACCTGCCACGCCACGCCGCGGTCGCGGTCGGCGTACCAGTGGAACTCGTCCATGACGACGTCC
Organism: uncultured Acidobacteriota bacterium; assembly: GCA_913043805.1. Lineage (GTDB taxonomy): Bacteria > Acidobacteriota > Vicinamibacteria > Vicinamibacterales > UBA8438 > UBA2994. The sequence goes on from CAJWMX010000133.1 coordinate 4,303, forward strand.
TCGACCCCGGCGTCACCTCCCTCTCGAAGCGCCAGGTTCGACAGAATCTCGGCCGTACAGCACAGCACTGGCGCGTCGCGATTAACGGTGGCGTCGCTCGTGGCCAGACCGACACGCTCCGGGCCCAGTTCGCGGCACAGGTCCGTCCACTTCTCGTTGACCAGGGCCTTGATCGGGCAGGTGTAGACCGAGCGCCGTCCGCGAGCCAGCGCGGCAAAGTGCATGGCGAACGCGACCAGCGATTTCCCGGATCCGGTCGGTGTGTTGAGAATGACGTGCCGCTCATCGAACAGCGCCAGCATCGCCTCCTCCTGGGCGGGATACAGAGAAAGGCCACGCGCCTCGACATAGTCGAGGAACCGGCCGAGCAGCTCATCGCTGGTAGCGGACCCGGAGGGAAGGAACTCGGAGAGCGGCGAGGTCATTTCTATCATGGGGCTTCGCCCCAAACCCCACGCGGGCCTTGTGGGGCCCCATCGCCCCACGCCGGCCCGCGGGGCGCGCCGTGCGCGCCAGGCAGGCGCCCTTCTCCTCAGTCGCCTGCTCGCGTATTGTGGGCCAGTTCCAGGTCAGCGCGCTTGCGCCGGCAGGCCGCTCCGCCTATCGTGTGGGGAACCGACGTGATGTGACCGCGCTCACCCGAGCCGGATGGAGGACGAGATGAAGAACCGAGGTATTGCGGCGACCGTCGCGCTACTCGTCGTGGCGCTGGCCCCGGCCGCGCTGGCTGGACAGGCGCCTGAGGGATGGACCATGCCGCGGACAGCCGATGGTCATCCGGATCTGCAGGGAATCTGGGCCAACGATTCGGCCACTCCGTTCCAGCGACCAGAGTCGCTCGGTGACCGCGCGACGCTGACCGAGGAAGAAGTGGCGGCGATGGCCGCCTACATGGCCGAGTACGACAGTGTTGGCGGCGATGCCGTCTTCGGCGACACGCCGTATCTGCGAGCGCTGGCCGCGCTCCAGAGCCCGGAAGAGGAAGAGGAGCGGGCGGCGCGCCGGGCATCAAACAGCTCGACCCGGAGCTACAACCAGTTCTGGATGATCGACCGCTGGTTCGACAACCGGACCTCGCTGGTGGTCGACCCACCCAACGGCCGCCTTCCGCCTCGCACCGCGGAGGCCGACGCGCGCGCCGAACGGGCGCGGGCCCAGCGCGGCCAGCCTGGCCCGGACGGCCGAATGACCCTGGCCCAGGAGATCGCGGCCGTCGACCCGGCCATCCGTTGTCGCGGCGCCGGCGCGTTGCTGAGCGGCCGGGGCTACAACAGCAACTACCAGATCTTCCAGTCGGCGAACCATGTGGCCGTCCAGATCGAGATGCACCACGAGACCCGCATCATCCCGCTGGGGAATGCCGCGCCGGCCACCGATGGCCCTCGGACCAACACCGGGACATCTCGCGGTCACTGGGACGGTGACACCCTGGTAGTGGAGACGACCAATCTCAAGCGCGGCGTCAGCGGCTCGACCACCGACGCCCAGATCACGGAGCGCTTCACCCGGGTCGGTCCCGAGATGCTCGAGTACGAATACACCGTGAACGACCCGTCCACGTGGACCGCGCCCTGGACCGCCCGGATGCTGATGCGACCGGCGCCCGGCACCGGCGTGATCTACGAGTTCGCCTGCCACGAAGGCAACTACGCGATGGAGCACGCGCTCACCAACGAGCGGTACCTCGACAAGCAGGGTCGCTAGCGTCCGGCCGGCTGTCGCGCGGCCTGAAGTGGAGTGGTGACGGTCTCGAGACCGTCACCACCGCCATCGCAGGAGTGTCCACACGGCGGACACGAAGTCCTTCCAGTTGATCTTCTTCCCCTCCGCATAGGCACGACCGGCATAGCTGATCGGCACCTCCACGATCGGGTGACCGGCCCGGAGCACCTTGGCCGTCAGCTCGGGCTCGATGTTGAACCGATCGGAGGTCAGCGATAGCCCGGTGACGACTTCCCTCGCGAAGAGCTTGTAGCAGGTCTCCATGTCGGTGATCGTCGCACCGTACAGCAGGTTGGTCAGACGCGTCAGGATGACGTTGCCCGCTCGCTGGGTGAAGAACATCCCCGGGTTGCCCGCCAGAAACCTGGAGCCATAGACCACCGTGGCTGGCGTCGACCGGGCCACCTCGAGCAGCTTGGTGTAGTCCTGGGGGTCGTACTCCAGGTCGCCATCCTGGATGACCACCCAGTCACCGGTCACCTCGGCGAGCGCGGTGCGTACGGCAGCACCCTTCCCCCGGTTCCCGGGGTGCTGACGGCACAGCACCCAGTCCGGCTGGGCCGGAGCCCACTGCTCCAGCCACTCGGAGGTTCCGTCGGTCGAGCCGTCGTCCACGACGATCAGCTGCTTCTCGACCTCCACAGCCATCACGCGACCGAGGAGGTCGGCGATGCTGTCCCGCTCGTTGTAGACGGGAACGATGATGGAAAGACGCAACGGTCTACCGGCCGCCTACTGGCCTCCCTCGGCGAGCTCGAGGACTCGGGCCCCCGCCAGGATCCCCTCCATGCTGTAGTTCCCCTCGTGGCACGCATACTCGTACAGCGGCTGGTCGGTCCGCTGCATCGGCATCGACGCGGTCCAGGGACGACTCCAGGTCTCTGGGTCGGTCACCGTAAAGGTGTATTCGAGGGTGTCGTTGTCGACCCGCCGCAGACGTTCAGTCAATGTCATGTGCTCAGTGGTGTACACGCCTCCGCCCACACCGGCCAGCGGGATCCACTTTCGCTTGGCGTTGAAGTTGGCCGACTCGATCACCAGCGTGTCACCATCCCAGTAGCCTCGGGAATCACCGGACCACAGACGCACCCCATCGTCGAGCCTCGGCGTGCCGTCGAGCGGCACGATCCGAGCGGTATGCACCATCTCGGTGAAGATCACCACGTGGGTCGGCGTCTGGAACAGCTGCATGTTCTGGTTGTAGGCCAGCGGCGTGATCGGTGGCCCTGCATTGAAACCGACGATGCAGCGATCGGACGTGTTTCGATCGGTGTAGGAGTCGGCGCCATGCTCGGCCAGATAGGTCTGCCAGGCCTCCGACCGTTCCCGGCCGACGTCGGTCAGCTCCGGCAACCGCCCATCCGGGGGGTCGGTCACGAGTGACGTGCGGCGGGTCTTGATCGCCGTCGTGCCTCGATCCATCCAGAAGTTGTTGTAGCCACCGACG
>CAJWMX010000134.1 GCA_913043805.1 uncultured Acidobacteriota bacterium
CGAGACGATCATCCGACCGTCCGCGTTTCGTCGGTCCAGTGATTGTAGCGACTCCGTAGGAGACGGCAACAGATCTGACCCGCTCGGGTGTCCTGGCGCCGGATGCGGTAGAGTCGCCGAGGTGCGGATCTTCATGCCGGCGGTCGTGCTGCTCGGCCTCGGCGTGCTCGTGGCGGCCCAGTCGCCCGCGACGATCCGTCTCGACGCACCGCGCCTACCCGACTCTGGCTTCCGCTACACCAGCGAGGCGCTTCCGAGCCACTTTACCGATCCCCACCCGCTGGGCGTCGGCGCCACCGACAACACCCCCTTCGACAATCCGGCCACCGACGCCGGAATCACCCTGGGCCGGGTGCTGTTCCACGACACGAGGCTCTCGGCCAACCGGACCGTGAGCTGCGCCTCCTGTCACCTGCAGGCCCATGGGTTCGGCGATCCGCGCCGTCTGAGCGAGGGCTTCGACGGCCAGCCCACGCGGCGTCACGCCATGAGCCTGACCAACGCGAGGTACTACCAGCGGGGGCGTTTCTTCTGGGACGAGCGCGCCGACAGCCTCGAAGCGCAGGTCCTGGCTCCGATGACCGACCCGATAGAGATGGGCCTGTCGCCGGGGGACTCGGTGAGACGGATCTCGGAGGCGCCCTACTACGAGGCCCTGTTCGCCGACGCGTTCGGAGCGGCGGAGGTGACCGAGCCGCGCATGGCCCGGGCCCTCGCTCAGTTCGTCCGGGCGCTCGTCTCCCACCGTTCACGGTATGACGAGGCGCGCGCGGCGGGTCCGCCCGGGTCTCCGGCCTTCGAGGCCCGGCTGTCACCGGACGAGGCGCTCGGGCACCGGCTGTTCGTGACCATCCCCACCCCCGAGCGTCGTGGAGCCGGCTGCGCGCGTTGTCACGCCACCGACGTGCAGGTGCTGCGCTCGCCCCGGAACATCGGTCTCGACGGTGAGGACGAGGGAGATCCGGGTGCCGGCGAGGGGCGCTTCAAGGCGCCATCGCTGCGAAACGTCGCCGTACGGGCCCCCTACATGCACGATGGCCGTTTTGACTCGCTACGCGAGGTGGTCGAGCACTACGACCGTCGGGTCACCACCAGTCCGTTCCTGGACATGACCTTGATCGATCGCCGCTCCGCCGTGACCGGTGGCCCGATCGTGCCGGTGCCACTCGAGCTGACCGACCCGGAGATCGACGCCCTAGTCGCCTTCCTTCACACGCTGACCGACGAGGCGTTTCTCACCGACCCCCGCTTCTCCGATCCGTTCGTGCCGGCGTCAGAACCGTGAAGCGCAGGGCCCTCGGCTTTGGGCTTTGGGCTTTGGGCTTTGGGACGAACCTATACGTCGGCGAGCGCGGCCGCCACCAGCGCCTGTCCGGACCAGCGGCAGACCTGGTCGTCATCGGCATCATGGTGCCGTGGCCTGGGACCGAGGTGTACAACCGGGCGGCCGCCGGTGACAGCGAAGACTATGAGCTGGTCTCGAAGGACTGGCGCGACTTCGACAAGCACTTCGGCTCATCGATCCGGTTCAAGAAGTTCCCGAACATGTACCTGCCGCGGCTGCGGTTCCTGACCTATCTCGGGTTCTACATCCGACAGCTCAAACTGTGGCAGCTAACCAAGGACGTCTTGGCCAACATCGACGTGCTCGGACGGTTCGCGTGGGCCTCGATCTTTGGCGCCAGCCGGAAGGTCGACAAGCGCACCGAGTTGCAGCACTATCTGGAAACCGAACGCCCCGACCTGCTGGGCGAGTATCAGGAAGGCTCGGACGGCGCCGGTCTGCAGAAGCTCGATCTCGAGAACAAGATCCGCGACGGGAAGTGGGTCACCTCGGTGGCCGACCAGTCGAACGCCACCCCAAGTGCGGCAAGCCGTATCTAGCAGTCCGTGGTGCCCCCCCCGTCGCACCGAGAACGGCGCTGGGCGCGCGTGACAAGGCGCGACAAGGGAGCAAATCGGCCATTTTCGACCGAGGAGCAACGCCGTTCACGCGTGATTCAGCGCCGTTCGAATGCAGCGGGGCCTTTACCACGGGCTGCTAGTAGTCGGCCGCGGCCAGCGACAACCTGACAATCTCCTCGTCGTTGCGCACGATGACGTGCCGATTGGCGAACGCCGGATGCGCCCAGGACACCGGGCGATCGCCCCACCGACCGCTGGCGCCGCCCCGGGTGCGAGTGGTCGGCGTGATCAGCGCCACACGGTCGATCTCGGTGTAGCCCTCGGGTGAGAGCTCGGCCAGGATCAGCTCGCCCATCTCGTTATAGATGAAGACCCGGCCGGTCGGCGCGTGCGCCACGAGCATCGCCGTACCCCAGCGTTCCTGCACGACGGCCGCGTCGGTCTCCCACACGCGTTCTCCGGTACGGGCGTCCAGGCAACGGAGCTCGCCGTAGCTGCCGACCCCGTACAGATAGTCGCCGATGATCACGGGCGTGGTGATGAGCGCGTGGAGACCATCGGTCTCGCCCGGAAGCTCACTCCGGCTCGTCCCGCGCCACAGTTCGTCGGCCCCCGGCCGGTCCTGGTCGAGCCGGAGCATCAGCGACCCGAGCCGGAAATGGGTCAACACCAGATACGGTCCCGCGACGACCGGACTCGCCACGGTCAGCGCGTTGGAGATCTCCCAGTCGTGCTGCCAGCGGAGCTCTCCGGTCAGGGGGTCGAGTGAACTGACCCCGCGCGGGTGCCACACGATCAACTGGCGCACCCCCCCGCCTTCATAGATCACCGGCGCGGCGTAGCCCGCCTCGGACACGGTTGGCAACGCGCGCCAGGCTTCTTCGCCCGTCGCCTTGTCGAACGCGACGACGAGCGCGTCCGGTTCGGCGCCCATCAGCACGATGACGAGCGACCCGTCGACCAGCGGCGCGCCGCTCACACCGTAGACCGGCACCGTGATGCCGTACTCGGCGGTCGTGTCCACCTGCCACACCGGCTCACCGGTGGCGGTCTCCAGCGCGAGGATCATGCCGGCGGCGCCAACAACGTAGATCTGATCACCATCGACGCTGGGGGTCGCCCGTGGGCCAGTCGCGAAGGTGGGATGCAGGTTGCGATAGGTCGCGGGCCAGTCGCGGGTCCAGAGCACGCCACCCGTCTGCTCGTCGAGCGCCAGGAGCCGCTCCATGCCGTCCATGGTTCGGCTGCCCGGATTCTCCTGGTAGTCGAGTACGAAGACCCGGCCGTCGGCGACCACCGGGCCGGCGAACCCGCCGCGCACCGGCGCCCGCCACGAGGCCGTCAGTCCACCGTCGGGAAAGCGGTCGAGGATGCCAGTCTCGGTCCAGATTCCGTGACGGGTGGGACCTCGCCACTGCGGCCAGTCGTTGGCCACGATCGTGGTCACCGACCACGCCGTCAGACAGAGTCCGATGACGACCCTGACCGAGACGAACGAGGAAGCGCGAGTAGTCACTGTGTGTAGCGAACGAGCTGCCGGGGGCCGACCTCGGCGCCGAAGATGTTGCCGTTGGCGTCGACGGCCACCCCTTCGGCCGCGCTGGTCCCACCGTCCCCGACCGGATCGGGAATGAAGTAGGTCACCTCGCCCGTCGACGCGCTGCCGATCCGGATTCCGCGACGCCAGCCGGGGTTCGAACCGTCGTTGGACTCCGAATCGGTGCCGTAGAGGGTGTCATCGGCAGTGATGTAGATGCCGCTCAACCGGCTGAACTGTGGCCACTCCTCCTGGAAGTTGCCCTCCTGGTCGAAGATCTGGATCCGGACATTGCCACGGTCCGCCACGAACAACCGCCCTTGCGAGTCGAAGGCCAGTCCGTGGGGCGTGCGGAACTGGCCCGGCTCGGAGCCGAGGCCGCCCCAGTGCATGAGGTAGTTTCCGTCCGCGTCGTACTTCACGATCCGGGCGACGGTGTCGGGCCCGGCATTGCGACCCTGGCCGCTGTGCCCGTCGGCGACGAAGATGGACCCATCCGGCGCCGTCACCACGTCACACGGCTCGTTCAGGAGATGGTCGGTGCCATCGCCCGCGACTCCCGCCTCGCCCAGCTCCAGCAACACCTCTCCGGTGGGACTGAACTTGATGACCCGGTGGCCGAGGCCGGCGGTCTCGGGCGCATCCTCACGTGGCCCCCGCGCGTCGGTGATCCAGACATTGCCGTCGCCGTCGACGTGAATGCCATGGGGAAAGAGCAGCATGCCGGCGCCGAAGCTCGTCACGAGGTTGCCCTCGGCGTCGAACTTCAGCATCGGGTCGAGGTCCGACCCCGCACAGCTGTTCTGTCCACATCGCTCGCCCACCCAGATGGAGGTGCCATCCGGATCGATGTCAACCGCGCTGGTTGCGCCCCAGGTCCGGCCCTCGGGCAACGTGTAGAAGCCCTGATAGGTCGTGTACGGATTGGGCAGGTCGTTGACCGGCTGCGCCCCGACCAGTCCGGCGGCGGCGAGCATCATCGCGGCGAAGGGGGCAAAACGGGGCGCTGGTGTCATGACGAACCTTCCTGACTGCGAGGGAGACGGGGCCTGGATCAATCGGATGCGAACCTATCCTAGTGGCTCGCAGCCGCTGGCGAAACCCCCTCGGACAACGCCCGTCGCTCGGGTGAGGCGCAACCCCGTCGAACCTGATAGGGTGAGCCCGTCACGATGAGAAGCAGTCGCCGGAACTTCCTTCGCACCCTCGGCGCCGCCGCGGCCGCCGCGACCGCCAGACCGCTCCTGCCCCAGGCGCAAACCCAGTTGCGCGGTCCTGACCGCGGACACGTGCTCGCGTCGTATCACGAGACGCTCGTACAGCAGCTGCAGGGCACCCTGGGCGCCAAGCAGTTCAGACAGCAATACGTGACCGACCCGCTGAACCGCGCCCCCGGCGTGTCACTCGAGACGAGCGTGGCCAACCTGCTGCCACCCGACCTCCAGCGCGTACCGCTGTTTCTCCAGCGTCTTCAACGCGAAGGCCAGGGCGTGGTCGGACCCGGTTTCAGGGCCCACCTCACCGACACCCGGATCGGAAGCGGGTGGGGATCTCCGGACTATCACGCCGGGGTCGATCTCCGGGGTCGGCATGGCATCGACGAATGGGAGATCGAGTTCGGACGGCAACTCCTGGATCAGACGCAGGGAATGACCGTCGACCACCCCCGGCCGCTCCTGGCCGCCTCCTATTACCCCTGGTTCACCACCGACGGCACACGGCCCGTCTGTGGGGAAACCGTCACCGTGACCGAGGAGAGCTGGGCGCCGGCTCGGAGCCTGCCGCTACGCGGGCTCTACCGGTCCACCTCGGTGGAGACCAACCGGGAACAGTTCCGCGAGACGCACGCCACCGGCATCGACCTGATGGCCGTGAGCTCGCTCGCCGGCCAGCCGTTCATCGACGGCACCACCGATCTGGCCCTTCGCAGCCTCCCGTCGTTCACCCGGTTCTTCTGGCTGTACGAGCATGTGAACCCCGCCAACCCGAGCCTCGACCTGCCGCTCGACGACGAGAACGGGCTGACGATCATCAACTTTGGCCGGACGGACGTTCAGGAGCAGTTCATCGCGGACATGCTGACGCTGGCCGCCCAGTTCGATCGGGTCAACTACTTCTCGATCACGCGCGGCGAGACGACCTATTACCCGGTGTGGATGTGGAACACCCACCTCATCCGAGACGCCGACGCCTTCGTGAACACGGTGCAATCGGCGCGGGACGCCGTCCGCGGACGTTTCGGACGAGAGCTGGCCCTCGTGGGCGGCGAACCGGTCCAGTTTCCGAGCGGGACCGCCGAAACGCTCACCCGCCTGCGGGCGTTCTTCGCGGTGACCAGCTACGGCATCTACACCCCGTTCCATGCAGCCACATTCGGCCTGCAACTGGATAGCAGCTACCGCACGTTGACCGTGAACAACATGCTTCGCTGGTTCGAGATCGTCGAGGACAGCGGGGTGCAGAGCGTCTACGGCGGCGCCGCACCGGAATACTGGCCTCCCTCGCAGTTCAGTTTCTCCGACACGCAGGGGAGCCCGCCTCTCGTCTCCACGACCGAACAGGTGGAGGCGTTCCTCGAGCTCTTGCAGAGCCAGGTGATCGCCCCCCGCCGGCCGCGCATCGTCAACCACACCAGCTACAACGCGCATCGTGATGGTGATGGCATCGAGCCGACCTACGCCAGACGGCTGGCGGTCGGGTCGTTCGACTACTGCGACTCGGGGTACAACGGCGCGTGGGACGATCTGCGGAGCGTGCTCAAGTTTTTCGGCCCGTCGCTCTTCTACCGACAGGCCAAGCTCCCCGCCCTCGCCACCGGCGGCGCCAGCTCCTTGTTTTGACCAGGAGTCGAATCCGAACCAACGTTGGAACTAGCGTGGAGCAAGCACGAATGTGCTGCTTGCGACGGGCGCGCAAAGCGCGCCCCGTGGGGCGGCGGGGCCCATGGAAGCATTTAGAAACGAAACAGTCGCGTGCCCTTGACGACGACGCCGCGGTTGCGGAGGTCGATCCCACGATCGGGAAGGAAGGGATAGGTATCGCGGTTCTCGGTGTACACCACGAACAGCTCGCTGCCCGGCGAGTACTCCCAGCGCAACCGAACATTCGTGCTGAAGGTGTCGGCGGCGGAGTTGTATTGCAGCAAGCCGCTGAAGAACATCCTGGGCGACACCGTGTAGGTCACCCGGGTCAGCCCGAGCGTCGCGGTGAAGCTGCCCTCCGGCAGGTCAATCCAGTTCACCGACACGCTGGGCTCGACCGACAGCTGCGGCGTCACCTCGATCCGGCCTCGACTGACCTCGAACGAGGTCCTGTCTCCGCTCCAGAACTGCCCGGTCGCGATCGAGACCGAGCCTGAGATGGGCCGCTGCTGGCCGAAGTCGTAGGAGGCTTCAGTCTCGCGGAACCCGTAGGCGCCCACCGGGATCGTCACCTCGGGGACGATCCGGAACGGCCGGTCGAGTACTTCGTACCGATCGGTGACCTCGAGGGACACGGCGTCGCTGTTCTCGAACTGGATCTCGAGCTCCGCCTGACGCTCTCGGGTCTCGAGCTGGCCAATGTCGGCCGCCTCGATGTACTCGAGGCCGCCTGAGAGACTGAGCCGCCGGATCCAGTCGATGCCGCGCGGACGCGGGCTGAAGCGAGCCGAGAGCGACGACTGACGGATGTTGCCGCGTCGCACGAACCCGACCTCCGGAATGAAGTTGTCCTCGACCACCAGGTGCCCCACGTCCAACCCGTAGCGGTCCCCGGTGTAGGCGAACTGGCCCAGGTAGCTGGCGTCGCGGCCACTCCGCCCCGGCACGTTCGCCCGAGCCAGGTAGCCAACCAGGTTCACGTCGTCGAAGAACGCGAACCGGCCGTCGACACCGAAGATCTGGCTGGAACCGTCGCCGCGCAGCGATCGGGACCGATTGGTGACGATCCCACCGACGGTGCTGCGCCGCAGGATGTCCCGCTTGATCCGGAGCACACTGAAGTTGGTGTTCTCGGCGCCGGACACCATCTCG
>CAJWMX010000135.1 GCA_913043805.1 uncultured Acidobacteriota bacterium
CCCGTCGCCCCTCGTGCTGGAGCTGCGCGTAGGTCAGCACCACCCGCCCGCCGCGTTCGTCGAGCGAGACCAGCGCCGCGCGCCCGCCTTCGCCTGCGGCCACGTGGCGGTCTACGGCGTTGTAGGACAGGTTCGTCCTGGCGCCGAGAAACCAACGGAATGACGGGGCGTCAGCCTGGTAGACCTGATCCCAGGTCCGGAACCACGGAAGTTCACGGGCGGCGCGTTCCCAGAAGCCTTCCGGGTCCGAGAGCCCGTCTTCAAGCCATCGTCGCAGGGTTGGTGTCGTGAGCTGCATCGTTCGGAGTATACCTGCGGCGTTCCGCCGCAGCGGGCCGGGATAGACTGACCGGATGTCCCGCGAGCTGAGGGTCGGACTGCACGCCGCCATCGTCGCCGTGACCGGCGAGCAGCCACGGGTGCTGACCGTGCCCGATCTGGCGGCGAATCTGCCGGCCGCCTTGCCGTTCGGTCCACTGGACCCGGATCAACATCGCACTCTGGAGCTCGGTCTTCGAGCCTGGGTGCAGGAGCAGACGGGGATGGAGCTGGCCTATGTCGAGCAGCTCTATACGTTCGGAGATCGCGATCGCGCGAGTTCGGATGCCGCTGGTGCCCGGGTGCTGGCCGTGGCGTATCTCGCGCTGGTCCGGGAGCGTCAGCTGGCCGAAGGGCGCGGCGCCGCCTGGGAGTCGGTGTACGCCGTGCTCCCATGGGAGGACCGTCGTCAAGGCGAGCCGGACGTGCTCCGCGACCAGATCCGTCCAAGACTGGCGACCTGGGTGCGGGCCGGGGCGGACACCGCCATGCGCCGCTCGCGGCGTGGGCGCGTCGACATCACCTTCGGGAGCGAGTCGGCTGGATGGGACAGCGAGCGGGTGCTCGACCGCTTCGAGTTGCTGTACGAGGCGGGTCTGGTGGCCGAGGCGTCTCGAGACCAGTCCCGCTCGACCGGCGGAACGCCGGACCCCGGCGTTGGTGAGCCGCTGGCGCTGGACCACCGTCGGATCCTGGCCACCGCGCTGGGACGGCTCAGGGGAAAACTGAAGTACCGACCGCTGGTGTTCGAGCTGCTGCCTGAGACCTTCACCCTGTTGCGGCTCCAACACACGGTCGAGGCGCTGGTTGGAGTGCGCCTGCACAAGCAGAACTTCAGACGCCTCGTCGAACGTGGCCGACTGGTCGAGGGGACCGGGCGGCTCGAGTCGGCGACCGGCGGAAGACCGGCCGAGCTTTTTCGCTTTCGTCGCGATGTGCTGCACGAGCGGCCCGCGCCCGGCGTCGGTCTTCCCGGACTTCCTCACGGCCGGTCGCGGCGCGTCTGACCCGAGCCCGCCAACTTGACACTTCTTATACTCAGATCTAGAATAACAAGGCGTTAATTCTCAATTTGAGCATAATAAGAACCATGTCATCTCTACTTCACACCGACGCCCAGCTGGAATACACGCCCGAGGTGGCGGCCGCCACCGCCGAGCTCTATGAGCGGGTGCGGACGGTCGTGCCCGAGGTGGAGTGGCCCGTCCATGCGCCCTATATCGCCGCCATCGAACGGCTGAAGGCGGAGCGCGGCGCGGTCGTGCTCGCGCACAACTACCAGACGCCCGAGATCTTCCACGGGGTCGCCGACCTCGTGGGCGACTCCTTGGCGCTCGCTCAGCAAGCGGCCGAGACCGAGGCCGACGTCATCGTGATGTGTGGCGTGCACTTCATGGCTGAAACGGCCAAGATGCTCAGCCCCGACAAGACGGTGCTGATTCCGGACCTGGAGGCCGGGTGCTCTCTCGCCGCGTCGATCACCGGCGCCGACGTGAGACTCCTGCGGGAACGCTATCCCGGTGTTCCGGTGGTGACCTATGTCAATACCTCGGTCGAGGTGAAGGCCGAGTCCGACATCTGCTGCACGTCGTCGAATGCGGTCGAGGTCGTCGAGTCGCTCGGCGTCGATCGGGTCATCTTCCTGCCCGACGAGTATCTGGGTCGCTACGTCGCCAGCAAGACCGACGTGGAAGTCGTGCTCTGGCAGGGGCACTGTGAGGTGCATGAGCGGTTCACGGCCGACGACCTTCGCGGCTATCGCGACACCTATCCAGGAGTGCAGATCTATGCGCACCCCGAGTGCCCGCCCGATGTGCTGGCCGAGGCCGACTACGTCGGCTCGACGTCAGGGCTGCTCTGTCATGTGGACGAGACACGTCCCGACCGGGTCGTGCTGGTTACCGAATGTTCGATGAGCGACAACGTGGCGGTCGCCCATCCGGAGATCGAGTTCATCCGTCCTTGCAACCTCTGTTCCCACATGAAGCAGATCACACTGCCCAGGATTCATGCGGCGTTGCGTGATTTCAAGCATGAAGTGCTCGTGGATCCCACGGTTGCGGCTCGGGGCCGGTCGGTCGTCGAGCGGATGCTCGAGGTGGGACGTGGCACCGGCGGATGACGATCAGTCGGCTGCCGAATCGTGTCGATCAGGTGAGGACCCACGACGTGGTCGTGGTCGGCAGCGGCGTGGCCGGGCTGACGGTGGCGCTCGAGACGCCCGGGTTGGAGGTGGCGGTCCTGACGCCGGCCCGGCTCGGCGAAGGCGGATCGAGCCCGATGGCGCAGGGCGGCGTGGCCGCGGCGGTGGGGCCAGGAGATTCTCCCGCCTCGCACGCCGCCGACACGCTGGCCGCGGCCGATGGGCACGCCGATCCGACCCGAGTGCGCACGCTGACCGAAGAGGGACCGGCGCGGGTGGCGGCGTTGCTGGCGATCGGTGCTCGCTTCGACCGGGACCGCCGGGGTGGTCTCGCTCTCGGCCGCGAGGCGGCGCACAGTCACCCCCGGATCCTCCACGCGAACGGTGACGCCACGGGCGCCGAGATCGTGCGGGCGCTTCGCGCGAAGGTGCTCGCGGCCGACCACGTCCGTGGCTACGAAGAGACCACCGCGCAGGAGATCGTCGTCAGCCAGGGACGGGCCGTCGGCGTGCTCGCGCTGGACGGGCGGGGCGCGTTCGTGTTGCACCTCGCCCGCGCCGTGGCGCTGGCCACCGGGGGCATTGGACAGCTCTACCGCTACACGACGAACCCGCGTGGCAATGTCGGCGACGGTCTTGCGATGGCGGCGCGAATCGGCGCTCGACTCGAGGACCTCGAGTTCGTGCAGTTCCATCCGACCGCCTTGGCGGTCGGCGCCGACCCGATGCCGCTGTTGACCGAGGCGCTTCGGGGCGCCGGGGCACGGTTGCTCGACGAGGTCGGTCGTCCGCTCATGCGGGGTCGGCATCCGGCGGGCGACCTCGCCCCACGCGACGTCGTGGCTCGGGCGCTGTGGCACCGGCTGGCCGGCGGTGGCGGCGTTCGGCTCGATGCCCGGTCGGTCGACCGCGATCTCGAGACCGCGTTTCCTACTGCCGTACGCCATTGCCGCGCCCATGGGTTCGATCTGTCCAGGGAGCCGGTGCCTGTAACCCCGGCCGCCCATTACCACATGGGAGGCATCGCCGTTGATGGGGACGGACGGACCACCGTGCCAGGTCTGTGGGCATGCGGCGAGGTGAGCGCGGTGGGCGTCCATGGCGCAAACCGGCTGGCCAGCAACTCGCTCCTCGACGGTCTGGTGTTCGGTGCCCGGGTCGGGCGCGACCTCGTGCGGGCGACGCCCGAGGCGCCTCCGATCAAGGTGGATGTCGCGTCCCGGCGTTTGCAGTTCACGGCCAGGCTGTCGTCGGACGAGGAACTGGCCGTCCTTGCCAGAGTCAGAGGCATCATGTGGGACCGGGTGGGGCTGGTCCGCGACGCTGACGGCCTGCACGAGGCGCGCGCGGCGCTCACCGAGGTCGCCGCCGGGCTGCCGGCGGGTCTGTCGCCGTCTCGTCGTTTCGTCGATGTGGCTCGCCTGATCACCGATGCGGCGCTGGCTCGTCGGGTGAGTCGTGGCGCCCACTTTCGCCGGGACGGGCTGCCCGACGGGCAGGTCCGGGAGACAGGTCGGAGATGACGCCCGCCTCTCGTCGCCCGCCGATGCCCCATCACTACGCCGAGTTCGTCCGTCGCGAACTGGCCGCCGACCTCGGCAGCGCGGGAGACATCACTACCGGTGCGACGGTGCCTGTCGACGCCCGCGGTGAGGGGCAGCTCGTGGCCCGCCAGGAGGGTCGTGTCTGTGGGCTCGAGGTGTCGCTCTCGGTGTTCGACGAACTGTGCGGCGACGCTCGTGGCGCCGTGCGGGTCGAGGTCCACGCCGGCGATGGCGATGACGTCGCCGCCGGTGGGCTGATCGCCACGCTCGAGGGTCCTGCCCGCCTGCTGCTGTCGGGTGAACGGACAGCCTTGAACCTGCTCGGCCACCTGTCCGGCGTCGCGACGGCCACCCGCGACCTCGTCCGCCTCGTGTCGACGGCGGGACCGGCCGCCGTGAGCTGCACCCGCAAGACCACGCCCGGACTCCGCGGCCTCGAGAAGTACGCCGTCCGGGTCGGCGGCGGGGTCAACCATCGATTCGGACTGCATGACGCCGTGCTCATCAAGGACAACCATCGTGCGGTCGCAGGGGGCGTGGCGCCCGCCATCGCCGCCGCGAGGGTCGCGCTCGGCCATCTGGTCAAGCTGGAGGTCGAGGTCGATACGTTGCCGCAGCTGGCTGAGGCGCTCGAGATCGGCGTCGATGTCGTCCTCCTCGACAACATGTCGGTGGATGAGCTGAGCGAAGCGGTCGAGATGGCTCGTGGTCGCGCCATCATCGAGGCATCGGGTGGCATCACGCGAGAAACGATCCAGGCGGTGGCCGCGACCGGCGTCGACGTGATCTCGGTGGGCTGGATCACGCACAGCGCGCCTGCGCTCGACGTGAGTCTGGACCTGACCGTGTCGTGACCGCGAGAGATCGGCGTCGCCGCCTCGACTCTGCGCTATAGTGCTCGGAGTACGTAAGAAGGTGGAGGATTCCTGAACATGCGAATTGCACGACTGGCTGCCCTCGCTGGCGCCATCATCTGTTCTCTGACTATTGCCGTAGGTGGCGCCGCCGCGAACGAGACGCCGACGTTCACCGAGGACGTGGCGCCGGTCCTGTATGAGAACTGCGTGGTCTGCCATCGGGCGGGCGAGAACGCGCCGATGTCCCTCGTGACCTACCAGGAGACCCGTCCCTGGAGTCGGTCGATCAAGAGCAAGGTCGAGTCGGGCGAGATGCCGCCCTGGCACGCCGACCCGGCGGTGGGCGAGTTCACGAACGAACGCGGGCTCTCCGACACCGAGCTCGAGACCATCGTGGCCTGGGTCGACGGCGGTGCGCCAGAAGGCGACCCGTCACGACTTCCCACGACACCTGATTTCGCCAGCGGCTGGCAGATCGGCACGCCGGACGCCATCATCGAGATGCCCGAGGCGTTCGAGGTGGCAGCTGAAGGCGAGATCGCGTACCAGTACTTCACGGCCGAGACCAACTTCACCGAGGACAAGTGGGTGAAGGCGATCGAGGTACGGGCCGGTACCCCAGCCGTCGTCCACCATGTGCTCGCCTACGCTCGCGCCCCTGGCGCCGAGCGGCAGCCGTCCGCCTACAGGCAGATTCCTGTGGGTGCCCGGGCCGAAGCAGCCGCTCGCGCCAGAGCCGAACGTGCGGCGTCTTCTGGACGCCCCACACGCGCACCCGGAAGCGGCCCGGGCACGCTGATCGGAACCATGGCGCCTGGGACCAACCCCATGGTGCTCGACGCCGATGCGGCGTTCCTCGTGCCGAAAGACACCACCATCGTGTTTCAGATTCACTACACGGCGAACGGTGAGACAACCACTGACCGCTCGCGGGTTGGAATGGTCTTCGCCAATGGTCCCCCCGAGAAGGAGATTCGCGTGTCGGCGTTCCTGAACGCCTTCTTCGAGATTCCGGCGGGTGAGGCCAACAAGCGAGTGGACGGCATCATCGAGTTCACCGAGGATGCCGAGATTCACGCGATCTTCCCGCACACTCATGTGCGTGGGAAGCGGTGGCTCTATGAGCTCGTGCACCCCGACGGCCAGCGCGAAACCGTATTGTCGGTTCCGGAGTACGACTTCAACTGGCAGACCTACTACCAGTTCAGCGAACCGCTGAGCGTGGCCAAGGGCACTCGTCTCGAGGCGGCGGCCTGGTATGACAACTCCGAGTCGAACCGCTCTAATCCCGACCCGACCATCGACGTGCGATGGGGCGAGCAAACCTGGGAGGAGATGCACTACACCGGCATCACCTATAGCGTGGAGCGCGAGGCTGACGAATAAGGCGCGAACGACGCGTCCGTAGCCGTACATGACAGAGCCCCGGTCATCGCGACCGGGGCTCTTCTCATGTACCGGTGTTTCGCCGCGAGCTACTGCTCGCCATCAGTGGTCGTCCGAGCCGCCTCGCGCTCGGCCAGACGTCGCTCGTATTGTTCGTCGGTCATGAACGCGATGTCGGTCCAGCCGTGTCCCATCTCATCCATCGTCCGGGCGCCCCATCCGATCCAGGCCGACGGATCGGGGTTGTGTCGATTGTTGGCGGTGTTGTCATGCCACGACACGGTGTGCAGGATCGTGCCCTTCGGGAACAGGTGCGCTTCGGCGAAGGGGTAGACGATTTGCCACGTCTGCTCGTAGTTGGTGACGTCGGTCAACACTTCCCGCCGGCCGTCCAGATGAATCGCCTCGAGCAGCATCCGTGAGCCGCGGAAGTGCATGTGCGGCTGGAAACTGAGGATCAGCGCAGCCTGCGGCAGCGGCCAGAAGCGCTCGTGACGGGCGACCGTGTTGGGCGGGATGCTCATCTGCGCGACACCGTTTAGCGTGTTGTCATCGATGAGCAGCCCGGTCGGCATCCGGTCCGCGTGCAGCGGCAGGTCGACGCCGGCACGCAACAGCCGGTCTTCGACCGCCTCCCGGTTCAGCTCCCAGTCGTGGCCGATACCGGTGCGGAGCCGGTGGGCGGTGACGATGAGCTCGGGGACTTCCCCCTTCGGGTAGAACTTGATCCCAACCTTCTGCCGGTCGATCGTCTCCTCACCCCATGGGTGATAGTGCGGCGCGAAACGGAAGAGGCCTCCGGCCGGGAGCTTCCGACCCGTCCCTTCTGGATAGTACTGACCGGTCGACCCCATTGCGTATTCGATCAGGTCGATCTCACGCGTGTTCGAGCCCATGCCCAGGCGGTACTCGTCGCGGTCCTGGATGTCCTCGGGCACGCTGACGTAGACGTGGGAATGGTGCACGCAACAGTACGCTTCGGGGATGATCTGTACCCACTTCACATAGCGGTCTTCGGTCAAGCCCGGGTCGACGATCTCCGACGGATAGAAGTCTGCGCCCTCGGCGGGGATACGAAAACCTTCCTCCATCTGCACCACGAGGTCCGGTTCCCCGTAGGTCCACTCGGCGAGCTCGTGGAACTCGAGGGGCGGAGGTGCGTCGGAGGGGTTGCCTTGCGGCGCTCCGGCGGCAACCC
>CAJWMX010000136.1 GCA_913043805.1 uncultured Acidobacteriota bacterium
AGATCGTGGCGTAGACGTCTCGGGGCCGTTCCCGGCCGACACTGTGTTTCGCCAGGCGGTCGAGGGGCACTACGACGTCGTGGTCGCCTGCTATCACGACCAGGGGTTGATTCCGGTCAAATTGGCCGCGTTCGGCGAAGCGGTCAACGTGACCCTGGGGCTCCCGATCGTGAGGACGTCGGTCGATCACGGGACGGCGTTCGACATCGCACGTCAAGGCGTCGCCGATGCGGGAAGTCTGATCCGCGCGGTGGTGCTCGCGGCTCGACTTGCCCGGATTCGCAGCGGACGTTCGGACCATCAGACGGTGGACGCGCCATGACCAGCGACGCGCCCGTCACCGAGACCCTTATCGCCGACAATCGAAAGGCGCGCCACGACTATCACCTGCTGGAGAGTTTCGAGGCGGGCATCGTCTTGTTGGGCACCGAGGTGAAGGCGATCCGGGAGGGGCGCGTCAATCTTCGGGACAGTTTCGGACGGCTCGAAGATGGCGAGGTCTATCTCCACAACGTGCACATCAGCCCCTACAGCCATCGCGGCTATGCCACCCACGAGCCGATGCGTCGGCGAAAGCTGCTGCTGCACAAGCGTGAAATCCGGAAGCTGATCGGTAAGGTCGTCGAGCGCGGGATGACGCTCGTGCCGACGCGCATGTATTTCTCACGCGGGCTGGTCAAGGTGACCGTCAGCCTCGCCAAAGGGAAGCGGACGCACGACAAGCGAGAGACGGTCCGGCGACGAGAGGCCGACCGTGAGGCGCGTGCCGCGATGAAAGAACAACGATGAGAACGCTCGTCACCGGGGCAGCCGGACAGCTGGGACGAGAGGTTACGAGAGGGTTCGCCCGGTATGGATCGGTGGTGGCGCTTCGTCGGGACGGTCTGGACATCACCGATCACCCCGCCGTCCTGGCTGCCGTCGCCGACGCGGAGCCGGACCTCATCCTGAACTGCGCCGCCTACAACAACGTCGACGGGGCCGAAGACGACCCGCTGCCGGCGATGCGGGTGAATGCCATGGCCGTCAGGTCCCTGGCGACCGCGGCGCGGGAGTGCGACGCGATCCTCGTCCACTACAGCAGTGACTTCGTCTTCGACGGCGAAGCGAGTGAGCCGTATCGTGAGTCCGCGGCGCCCGGTCCACAGAGTGTCTACGCGACGTCGAAGCTGCTGGGCGAGTGGTTCGCGGCCGGGGCACCACGGCACTATGTCCTCCGAGTCGAGAGTCTCTTTGGCGGCGGGGCCGAGCGCACCGATCCCGGCGAGGGCCCGCTGGGCAGCACGCTTGACCGCATGGTGGACGCGCTGGAGGCAGACCGTCCGATCCGCGGCTTCACCGATCGGATCGTCTCCCCAAGTTATGTGCCCGATGTGGCAGCCGCCACCGCGGTGCTCGTGACCGGTGCCTCGGCGCCCGGCCTGTATCACTGTGTCAATACCGGCCAGGCCAGCTGGTTCGACGTCGCGCTGGCCACGGCCCGTCGTCTCGGGAGGGAAGCGCTGCTTTCACCGATCACGATGGCTGACGTGGACATGCCGGCGGCGCGTCCGCGCTACTGCGCGCTCTCGAACGAGAAGATCCTTGCCGCCGGGGCGGTCATGCCCCGGTGGGAGGACGCACTCGAGCGTTACCTCGAGGCCAGACAGGCCTCCTGAGCCGATGACACCTGCGATGGCGCCAGCGGCGGCGCTGGCCAGATTGCGAGCCGGGAATCGGCGGTTCACCGCCGATCCCGAGCGTCCTGGGTCTCCAGGAGGGTCGTGGTCGAGGCGGGCGGGAGCGCAGGCGCCGTTTGCCGCGGTGCTCGGTTGCGCCGACTCACGGGTGCCGGTGGAGCGGGTGTTCGACCAGGGCTTCGGAGAGCTGTTCGTGGTCCGGGTGGCTGGGAACATCGCAGGTCCCAGCCAGATCGGTTCGCTCGAGTACGGGGTGCGGCAGCTGGGCATTCGCCTGGTGGTAGTGCTCGGTCATAGCGGTTGTGGGGCTGTCGACGCGACGGTGGCGAGGCTCGACGATGCGTCACAGCCCCTGTCGTCCGAGCTGATGTCCATCGTGGACGAGATCCACGCCGTCGCGCTGAAGGAGAGGGAGGCCGCGCCGGACGCCGGATCGGAAGAGCTGCTGCGCGGAGTCGTGCGGAGGAATGCCGAAGCCGCCGCCGCGCGGCTCAGGGGCGCGGCCGGACTCGAGCCGCTGGTGTCGGACGGGCAGGTACTGGTGACCCCGGCCGTGTATGCGCTCGAGACCGGGGTCGTCGAGTACTACGGTCCGGACCGCGCGTAGGCGGCTGTTCGCGGGGGCGTCCCTGGAGGTCAGCCGGCCAGTTCCCGAGCGGCATCCAGGAGCTCGTGCTCGGAGGCCCGCAGCCGGTCACGCGCCGCCTGGCACCAGGTTCGCGTTTCCACGAGACCGGCGTCGATTTCGGCCAGCTGGCGTGTCACGGCTTCGGGGGCGGCGCCGCCCCGACCCGTGCGGGTGCGCACGATCCGTCCCGGGTCCATCACTTCGTCGAGTCGCACGTCTGGTATCTCGATCTCCCGACCGACGATCTCCCGGGCCGCCTGGGCGAGCAGCTCGCGGGTCAGCGGGCTTCCGGTCTCGGTCGCCGACCGCACCACGCGTCCGACGACGCGATGGGCCTGGTCGGCGCTGATATCTGCGTCCTTCATCAGGATGTCGCTCAGGTCCGTCGCGTAGCCGTGGCCTTCCGCGGCCAGCTGGCCCATCCGCGCGACGTTGACCGACAAGCCCTCCACCGTGGCGCCGAGCAGACGAATGGCTCCCCCTGCCGCCTCCAGAGAGCGGGGGATTCCGCCATAGATGAAGATGCGGTTGTCGACCTGTCCCGATGGGGTCGCGCCAAGCGCCGCCACGCTGCTCAGTCGTCCGATCTGCTCCCGAGCGACCCCGCGAACGAAGGCCAGACTGTAGGGGTTTTTCTTCTGCGGCATGATGACGCTGACCCGGGAGTGCCGACGGCGGGCTCGACCAGACCGAACTCTTCCGTCGACCAGACCTGCAGGTCCTCGGCGAGCCGGTCGGCGTTGACGAGCGCTGCCACGACGGCGGCCTGAATCTCGATCGGGACATCCGGTTGCCACATGGCATCCCGGGTGTGCACCGAGAGGCTGTCGAAACCGAGCAGGTTGGCCAGGCGATCACGGTCGAGGGGCAGGCGTGAGCCATTGACGCTGCCGGCGCCGGCCGGGCTTCGATTGACCCGGTCGAAGGCCGCTCGCAGGCGAGCCAGGTCTCGAAGCGCGGGCGATGCGAACGTCAGCAGGTAGTGAGCCAACGTCGTTGGTTGCGCCCGTCGCAGGTAGGTGTAGTCCGGAACCAGGGTGTCGATGTGTTCGGTCGCGAGTCGGTAGAGCGCGTCAATCAGCCCGCCCGACGCCTCCAGCACGTCCAGGAGTCGCTGCGCGTGGCGAGCAGATAGGCGATCGTCGAGGCCTCTCGTCGCGCCCGGCCAGCCTTGAGCCAGCCGGCCTCGTCCGGAGCCTCCTGGTGGAGCCGTCGCTCCCGGTTCGTGTACGCGTCCCCGTGGGCGCCTTCGAACGCCAGTTCGTCGCCGCCGAGCGCGTGCAGGCGGAGTAGTGCCGCGAGCAAACGGGAGCCGGCCGCCTGGGGCACGATCTCACGTTCCACGAGCATCGTGATGTGGGCGAGGTCGGCGAGGCTGAGCCCCCGCCACAGCAATCCGCCGTCTGCGGCTTCCAGCGCAAAGGCCGACGCGGTCAGCTCGGCCGCGGCCGGTTCCCGGAGCCGGTCGCCCACCCCGAGGTGTCCAGGCCGTTCAGGCATTGTGTCGTTCCTCTTCTCCCGAACGCCCTTCGGTTCCCCTCGCGCCGTCGCCCAGCACCTCGTCCACAAGCGTTCCTACCCGTCGAGCGACGGCCAGGCACGCGGTCAGGCCGGGCGAATCGATCCCGGCAGCCTGGATCAGGCGTGGCTGGTATGGGTCCCGCTCGATGAGAAAGTCCGAGAATGCGCCAGGATCGGCGCTCAGCTTCGCCCTGATCCCCGTACCGCCTGCCCGCAGATCCTCTGGCCGGACGTCGGGTAGCAGCTGGCGGGTTGGCTCGACGAAGGCCTCCACGGGGAGACGGCCCTGTTCGTGATCCTGCTTGTCATCCTGATAGTGGATGGTTGGACCGATCATCACGCCGCCCCACGTGGTCGGCGTGACATGGACGCCGAGATGCTCGCCCGCCGGTGCCGGCATCGGGTACACGGGGCGGGACACCAGCTGGCGGCTTACGCCGATTAGCTCGGCGTACTCACCTCGGCATGGATAGATGCGGAATCTCCGGCCGCCCAGTGCCTCCGAGACGACGTCGGCGTCGAGTCCCGCCGCGTTCACGACGGCCCTCGCGCCGATCCACTCGGCGCTGGTCCGTACCTCGATGCGGTTATTTCCGTCGCCGGCTTCGAGGAGTCCGCTGGCCGGTAGCAGCGCCGCCTCGACGTCCTCGGCCGCGTATCGCAACGCTCGCACGAGCGCCTCGGCCTCAACTATGCCGGTCGATGGCGACCACAGCGCCGCGGATCCTCTAACCCGTGGCTCGAGCCGCCGAAGATCGGCCTCGTCCAGAATCTCCAGATCGTTGACGCCGTTGGCCACGCCCCGGTCGTGGAGCGCCTCCAGGCCGGTCGCATCATCGTCCGGTCCGGCGACGATGAGCTTGCCGCAGCGGCGATGAGGTACCTCGTGGCGGCTACAGAATCGATAGAGCGCCTCTCTGCCCTCGACCGAGAGTGTCGCCTTCAGCGAGCCGGGTGGATAGTAGATGCCGGCGTGGATGACGCCGCTGTTGTGGGTGCTCGTTTCGATTCCGAACCGAGGGTGTCGTTCCAGCAGACAGACGGTGCGACCCGGGCGCGCGGCCGCCGAGGCGCAGGCCAGCCCGACCACGCCCCCCCCGACGATGAGCAGATCAACCTCTTCCATGACGTGCTGGACGCGATAGTCCCGGTTTCACTGGGGGTCCCGGGCGCGTCGCAGTGAGGACACTACCATGGGCGCGTGCTATATTGCCCGGCTTGGGCTGCTGCCCGTTGCTGTTGCTTTATGTCATCGGCCTCAAGTCAAGATCTCATCGCGCGTCTGCGTGACCGGTCTGCCCGGTTGGGGGTGATCGGTCTCGGCTATGTCGGCTTGCCGCTCGCGGTGGAGTTTGCCAAAGCCGGCTTCCAGACCGTCGGTTTCGACGTCAAGGGCGACAAGGTCCAAGGGATCCAGGAGGGCGACACCTTCGGTTCGGATGTCGAACCGGACGAGCTCCGGCGGGTGACGGGGTCGGGGCATCTCACGCCCACCACCGACTTCGGACGTCTGCAGGAGCTCGACAGCATCAACATCTGTGTGCCGACGCCGCTCCGGAAGACGAAGGATCCCGACCTCTCGCATGTCATCTCCGCCGTGGAGGAGATCGCGAGTCGCCTGGAGGCAGGCCGGCTCGTCGTGCTCGAGTCCACCACCTATCCGGGGACGGTCGAAGAGGTCGTGCGCCCGTTGCTCGAGCGCAGTGGACTGAAGGCGGGTAATGACTTTTTTCTCGCGTTCTCACCCGAGCGTGTCGACCCGGGGAACCAGCAGTGGACGACGGCCAACATCCCCAAGGTCGTCGGTGGGGTGAACCCGGACTCCACTGCGGTGGCGAAGGCGCTCTACGAGCAGGTGGTCGGGACGGTCGTACCAGTGTCCTCGCCCGGGGTGGCCGAGATGGTCAAGCTGCTCGAGAACACCTTCCGGGCGGTTAACATCGCGCTGGTCAACGAGATGGCCCTCATGAGCCACGAACTCGGGGTCGACGTCTGGGAGGTGATCGACGCGGCGAGCACCAAGCCGTTCGGGTTCATGCCGTTCTACCCTGGGCCAGGGCTTGGTGGACACTGTATCCCGATCGATCCCTACTACCTGAGCTGGAAAGCGCGTCAGACCGGGTTCGAGAGCCAGATCATCGAGCTGGCCGGTCACATCAATTCGAGCATGCCGCGCTTCATCGTCGACCGGGTGGTCGAGGCCTTGAGTTTCGACCGGAAGCCGCTTCGCGACTCGCGCGTCCATCTGTTCGGCGTGGCCTACAAGCCGGACGTCGATGATGTGCGCGAATCACCGGCCATCGATATCGCCCAGCTGCTGCAGCGAGGGGGGGGCGTGGTGTCGTACAGCGATCCGCACGTGCCCTCGGTGGCGCAGGGCGAGGTCGTGCTGGACGCGGTGGGAGTCGAGGAGGCGCTCGACGGGGGATTCGACTGTGGCGTCATCACCACGAGTCATCAAGAGTTCGACTACGCGCTGATTGCCGAGCGCGCCCCTCTGCTCGTGGATACCCGGAACGCGCTCAAGGGGCAGGCCGGCCGTCACATCCATCGGCTGTAGTCCGCGGGCGACCGCCTGCGGGTAGAATGCCCCGGGCGTCCTCGTCCGGACGACTCGATATCGAAGCCACTATGTCCAAGCGCGCAATCATCACTGGCATCACGGGACAGGACGGCTCCTACCTTGCGGAGCTGTTGCTCGAGAAGGGGTACGAAGTCGTTGGCGTCACTCGTCGATTGAGTGCGCCCAACCTTCAACGCATCGAACATCTCCGGGACCGTATCGAGCTGCGTCCCGCCGATCTCCTCGATCAGATGTCGCTGCTCAAGGTCGTCGACGAGGTTCGTCCCCACGAGTTCTACAACCTCGCGGCCATGTCGTTCGTTCCCGCGTCGTGGGATCAGCCGATGTTGACCGGTGAGTTCAACTCACAGGGTGTGACGCGCGTGCTCGACGCGATCCGTCGCGTGGATACCTCGATCCGGTTCTATCAGGCATCGTCGAGTGAGATGTACGGGAAGGTGCGGGAAACGCCGCAGACCGAAGACACGCCCTTCTACCCCAGAAGCCCGTATGGGGTCTCGAAGGTGTTCGCGCACTACATCACCGTGAACTATCGCGAGAGCTATGGCCTGTTCGCGGTGTCCGGCATTCTCTTCAACCATGAGTCACCGCGACGCGGACTCGAGTTCGTTACCCGGAAGGTGACCGACGGGGTCGCCCGGATCAAGCTCGGCCTGACCGACAGTCTGGCGCTGGGCAACCTCGACGCTCATCGTGACTGGGGCTTTGCCGGCGACTATGTCCGTGCCATGTGGCTGATGTTGCAGCAGGACGCACCTGACGACTATGTGGTTGCGACCGGAGTCAGCCACTCGGTCGAGGACCTGGTCGAGACAGCCTTTTCGCACGTAGGGCTGGATTGGCGCGAACATGTCAAGACCGACCCCAGGTTTTTGCGGCCGGCTGAGGTCGACCATCTGATTGGGGACTCGAGCAAGGCTCGGGCGGCTCTCGACTGGGCGCCGGCGGTGGACTTCACCGGGCTTGTCGCGATGATGGTGGACGCCGATCTCGACCGGCTGCGTAACGCGCCGCCGACGCCGCCGGTGTCG
>CAJWMX010000137.1 GCA_913043805.1 uncultured Acidobacteriota bacterium
CGCCCCAAGCACCTCCGCTACTCCACCATCGCCGACCGAATCTGCGAGATGGGTCGTTTCGGGCAGAAGACGAGCGCCGGCTGGTATCGCTACGAAGCAGGCAACCGCACGCCGATCCCCGATCCGGAGATCGAGCAGCTCATCGAGTCGATCTCGGCCGAGCAAGGCATCACGCGACGCGAGGTGACCGACCAGGAGATCCTCGAGCGCTGCATGTATCCGCTCGTCAACGAGGGCGCCAAGATTCTTGAAGAGGGGCTCGCGCTCCGGGCCAGCGACATCGACGTGGTCTGGATGAACGGCTACGGCTTCCCACGCTTCCGAGGTGGCCCGATGTTCTGGGCCGATCTGGTAGGGGTGAAAACGATCTACGGCGTCATGAGCCGGCTCCACGACGAACATGGCGACTGGCTCGAGCCGTCGCCGTTGCTCAAGCGCCTGGCCGACGAGGGGAAGGGTTTCGGCGACCTGTAAGCTCGCGAATCATCCAGTAGGACAGCACGGTCACGGTCAGGTTGACGTAGACGAACCTCGGATACGAGCCGTGCCCCAGCACGAGGGTGGGGCCGATCGCCGCGACGGCCACCGCCGCCAGCATCCAGCGGCCCGGTGATTCGAGCCGGGACAGGAGCCAGCCGGCCAGGCCGGTGCCCAGCGGCACGAACATCACCGCGATCGCGATCGTACCCAGGTCCTGATCGGGGTGATAGCCAAGGTAGTGGGGCACCTTCGACAGCGCCTCGAACACCACCTCCCAAATATTCGCGAACCAGCCGGCCTCGAGCTCGACCTCGGATCCGCGATTGGTGACCAGCAGCTGCCACCGATCGGCGTAGTAGGCGTTGTGGTACAGCGGCAGGCCGAGCAGCGCCAGATAGGGCAGCCCGAGCCAGTACCGACGGGTGGTCACCAGAAGCGCTACCGCCAGCACCAGCGAGACCACGAGCAGGTTCTGACGGACGAACGGCATCAGCGCCAGTATGACCACGGCGGCCAGCCACTGGGTTTTCAACACAGAGCGGGTAGCCAGCATGGCGAGCAGCACGGTGAACCACTCGGTGTAGCCGTAGAGGATGTTCTTGGCCGCGTAGGGGGCCGCGCCGAGCAGGAACAGCGCCAATCCGACCGTGGCCGGCCGGTCCCCGCGTGGCGACGCGGCGGCAAGCAGACCGATGGTGCCGGCCAGCATCGCCGCCATGTGAAACAGCTGCAGTCCGCGATGCTCTCCGCCCAGCAACGCGATCGTCGCGGCGAGCAGATAGCGATAGCCTGGCTGGTCGACGTAGTAGGGCACGCCGTGCAGAAGCCCGTCGGCTCCCCAAAGTGTTCGCTCCGCAAGGATGTGGTGGGCGTAGGTGCTGTAGCGGAACGAGTCGTCCCCCTCCCAGTGGACGATTGGCGACCCGAGCAGCCCGAGGAACGGTACACAGAGTACGAAGAACAGCCCGCCCGCGGCGATCCATGCGCGCCGGGTCAATCGGTCGAGGAGACAGGCGGCGCTGAGAAAAGCGGTGGCGCCAACCAGCGGGCCGAGCAGGCTGATCGTGTGCGGGCCCAACGCATGCGGGTCGGCGGCGACCTGTTCCCTCAACAGGGTGCCGGACACCAGCCCGACCGCGGCCACGGCCAACCACAGCCAGCGCAACAACCAGTCGGGCAGGTCCCGCAGGAGCTCAAGACGCGAAGACATATTCGAGGCGAGGCATCAGCCGCAGAATCCAGCCGCGGCGCAGCGGACTCTCGACCACTTGCAGCCAGTGGCGCCGCGGCCGGGGGAGGGTGTCAAAGTAGGCTGGCAACTCGGTCCGTGCGATCTGACGCACCTCTCCGGCGTGGAAGTCGTGCACGACCAGCGTCTCGGGAATCTGGAATCGGTCGCCGTATCGGACATCGACGAGTTGCTGGTCCTCACCAAGCTCGACGTTGCGGTTCAGCGGACGCGCACGCACCCGGCCGTCGGTCGCCAACTCGGTGATGCTCGTCACCACCCAGTCTTCCGAGAACAGCTCGATGTGGTCGAGTGCGCCGAGCCGGCTGTACTGCATCCCCGCCACGAACACGGTGTCGAGGTCGGGGCGATCGGCCAGGGTCGTCTGTAGCGCCTGCACCGCCTCGTCCTGCACGGCGCTCCAGTGGCGCCAGTGATTCGACAGCCCCGTCGTGGCAAAGACCAGTACCACCAGCAAGACTCCGGCCGGTCGCCACCGAGCCCAGGCCAAGACCAGCAGATAGGCCAGCAGCGCCGTCCCGAAGATGTTCGTGCGGTTGCCCAGATTGAACGTGATATTCGGATAGCGCCCGGTCAAGGCGAACATCCCGAAGGCCGCCACAGTCATCACCCCCCGGGCGACCAGCAGATCCAGGTCGAGCGTCAACCGTCGTCGCGCCGCATCGAACCGCTGCATGCGAACGAGAACAATCAGCCCGGCGGCCGTCGCCAGCACGCTGATGACGGTCAGTTCACCCAGCGCGCCACAGACCTTCAGCCACATCGAGGGACCGAGGGTCGCCTCCAGGAAGGTAGCGACCTGGAGAGCCAGCTGCCGGAGCAATGCCCCCAACCCCGTGTCATCCAGGCGTTCGACACCGAGCCCCATGACCCGCTGGGTGACGAGGTAGTAGGCGGTGTAGATCAGGTTCGGGACGAAGAGGAGCAATGCCGGCACCCCGCCGAGCTTCCGCCAGGCCAGTCCGCTCAGCGCCACCGCCGGCGCCGGTGACCCGTAGCTGATGAAGCTGGCCGCCATCGCCCACCCGACCGCCGCGCCTCGCCCGCCCTCCGTCAAGCGAACGTAGGCATACATGTAGAAGGCGACCGTCAGCATCAGGTACTGACTGAAATACCAGTAGACCGTCGCCTCGTGTGTCGGGAAATAGATGAAGACTAACGACGAAACCACCGCCAGCGCGGAGGGGATGAACAGCGCGAAGAAGCGGGCGCACATGTACACGGCCGCGATGACATACAGCGTCTTGATCGCAATCGACAGCCAGTCAGAATCGAGATCGGCGAAGTACAGGAAGGCGACGTGGTTGTATTGCTCGAGCGGCAAGCTGATGAAGGAGACGCCCGGGACCATCGTCTCCCAGAAACTCGCCTTCGTCCCCTGGGTGTGAATGTAGGAGTAGTCGTCGGAGAAATGGCCGACCGACCAGAGCCACGCGATGGTGGCGCAGGCCGCGGCACCCACGGCGATCCGGAACCGGGCGCGATCCGGATCGATTCCTTCGCTGGACATCCCGCTCCGGCAGGAGGCCTACGGTAGCGCGAGCGCCAGCAGGCCGGCCGTCGAACCGCCACCGAAGGCCGCCACGACGAACTGCCGGCCGTCGACCTCGTAGGTCATCGGCGTGCCGGCGATACTCTCGGGCAGCGGCACCGCGGCCAGCTGCTCGCCGGTGGCCTTGTCGAAGGCCGCCAGCACTTGGGACTGACCCGCCTGTCGATCGTTCAGCCCGATCAATAGTAACGTCTTGGTGACGACCGGCCCCGTGAACTGGGCGCCGCCGAGCTGACCCGGGTCCGACCCGCCCAGGTCAATCACCAGCTGGCGCGGACCGTCGCCGAACGGCACCTGCCAGACATGCTCACCCGTGGTCAGGTCGATGGCCGTCAACCGCGTGTAGGGCGGCTTCACCAGGGGCAGCCCCTGCGGACCGCGCAACGGGCTGCGGCCGCGGATGTAGCGGAAGTCCGAGCCGGACGGGTCGGCCTCCTGGAGGCTGACCGAGATCGGACTGGTGCGGGACGGGATGAACAGGTAGCCCGACTCGGGATCGAATCCCGCCCCTTGCCAGTTCGCTCCGCCAGCCCACCCGGGCATCTGGATGGTCCCCTTCACCGAGGGCGGATGAAACAGGTCGCCATACTCGTACTGCGACAGAATCTCCTCCGCCTCGGCTCGCAGCTCGGGAGTGAAGTCGATGAGCTCCTCCACCGACATGCCTTGCCGCTCGAAGGCGGATGGCTTGGTCGGGAAAGGCTGAGTCGGCGCGGCGCGCTCGCCCGGCACCGTCGACGCGGGGACCGGCCGCTCTTCGATGGGCCAGATCGGCTCGCCCGTGACCCGGTCGAAGACGTAGGTGAACCCCTGCTTGCTGATCTGGGCCACCGCCTTCACCTCACGCCCGTCGATAGTTACGTCCACCAGAGTGGGGGCGGCCGGCAGGTCATAGTCCCAGAGTCCGTGGTGCACCATCTGGAAGTGCCAGACCCGCTCGCCGGTGGCCGCATCGAGGCACACGAGGCTCTCGGCAAAGAGGTTGTCACCGAGCCGATGGCCGCCATACCAGTCGTTGGTCGGCGTCCCGATCGGGAGATAGACGTAGCCCAGCTCCTGGTCGGCGCTCATGATCGACCAGGCGTTGGCATTGCCGGTATAGGTCCAGGAGTCGTCTTCCCAGGTGTCGTTGCCGAACTGGCCCGGTTGCGCCACGGTCTCGAACGTCCAGAGGAGCTCGCCCGTCCTGGCGTCGAACCCACGGATGTCTCCCGGCGGCGCCAGCTTGTAGCGTGGTCCGTCCGAGATCGACGAATTCAGGATCACGACGTCGCCAACGATCATCGGCGGCGAGATCACGGTGTAGGCGCGCCGCTCGACCTCTCGGCGCATGCCCAGCGTCAGATCGATCTTCCCATCGGCGCCAAAACCGCCGACCGGACGACCCGTCGCCGCGTCGAACGACCACAGATGCGCGTCGCCGGTCGCCAGAAACACGCGCGACTCTGTGCCGTCGCTCCAGTACCCGACGCCACGCGAGTTCCACCCGAGATTAGTCGGACGGCCCATCTCGTAGCTGCCCACGTCGCGAACCCACAGTTCCTCGCCCGTCGCTGCATGAACGGCGGCGACGACACTGAGCGACGTCCGGATGTAGAGCACGCCGTCGACCATCAACGGCGTCGCCTTGAAGGCGCCTGGGGTCAGGCGTCGGTTCTCGCCGGCGATGGCGCCGTCGGGCGATTCCCACTGCCAGGCCACGGCCAGCTGATCGACATTGTCGGCATCGATCTGGTCGAGCGCGGAGTATTTCGTGCTGGCGTCGTCGCCGCCATAGCTCCTCCACTGTCCGTCGGTCACGCCTCGCTGGGCTAGGGCTGAGGTCGCCGTCAGGCAGATCGCCACCGTCAGCGCCAAGGTCCGTTTCTGCATCTCTCCGACCATTCCCGGACGCCGTCGACGCCCGTTGAGATAGTGGTGCCTGGCGCCCATGTTACCCGCCCTGCCCGGCCTGGGGGCCTGAATTCGTGAGCGCGCGCCGGAAGCCCGGCACCGGAAGTCACGGGGTATAGTGGCGGTGTAAACGATGTCAGAACCACAGCCCCTCACCAACGCTCCCACCGACCCGGCCGAGCTCATCGAGTGGTACTTCGAGCAGGGCTGGACCGACGGGTTACCGGTGGTGCCGCCGACCCCCGAGTCCGTGGACGCGATGGTGCAGGCCCTGGGTGGCGACGCGAGCCATCTGGAGGCGCGGGTCCCACCACGATGGGGCAATCTGACCCGGGAGGCCCTGGCCATCAACCTGGTCATGGCCGGCTGTAAGCCAGACTACGCGCCGGTGGTGAGGACGGCGCTGCTGGCCCTCTGTACGTCGCATTTCAACCTGAACGGCATCCAGGCCACGACACACATGGCAGCCCCGCTCGTCGTCGTGAACGGGCCGATTCGCGACGCGATCGGATTGAACTCGGGCGCCAACGTCTTCGGGTCGGGCCATCGGGCCAACGCCACGATCGGTCGCGCCATCCGCCTGATCCTCCTCAACGTCGGCGGTGGCTGGCCCGGCGACCTCGACAAGAGCACGCTCGGCCACCCCGGGAAGTACACCTTCTGCATCGCCGAAAACGAAGAAGCCAGCCCGTGGGCGCCCTACCACGTCGAACAGGGCTACCGCCCCGACGAGAGCACGGTCTTCTGCATAGCGGCCGAGCCCCCGCATAGCGTCACCAACCACGTGGCGGACGACCCGGAAGGCATCCTCGACAGCATCATTTCGGCGATGAGCACCATCGCGCACAACAACGCGGTCAGCAGCGGGTCCTGTGCCGTCGTCATCGGCCCGGAACATGCGGCCACCATCGCGACCAAGAACTGGACGCGGGCCGAAGTGCGCCGCTATCTCTGGTCGCACACCACGAACACCTACGACGACATCAGCTTCCGCGGCCGCTACGGCAAGATCTACAACCGCAACCTGCCCCGGTGGTATCGGCGGGAAAGCGGCGCGCGCATTCCGATCGTGCCGACGCCCGAAGACATCCATCTGTTCGTGGCGGGCGGCCAGGAAGGACGTTTCTCAGCCTTCCTCCCCGGCTGGGGTCACATGACGTCTCCCGTCCTCCGCGCCATCGACGGCCGCGACCCCGGCACGCAACGCTGCGTCGATGGAACATGTGAGTTGTAAGGGAGCGGTGGATTTCGGGCGCCCCCGGCTCCGGGCTTCAGGCTTCAGGCACTCCAATGAATTCGCGAGCCGCTGTAGTCCACTGATGAGCCGACTGTATGCCAGAATCAGGCGGAGTCCATCTGTCTCATGCACGAAGCCGAGTCGAACTCCGAGCCCAAGGGGATAGCTAACCTCGGTCGCCGAACCTAGTGAGACATAGAGGAATCTGAGGTAGCCGGACGTCGTGGGCATGGCGGATCCCTCAACGATGTTCGTGGGAACGGAAACGGCCGCACGTCGAATCTGTGATCGGAGGCCGAATCGCTCGTCAGGCGGGCAATGCCCCGTGACCTTGTACACTGGCCCAATCAACGCGTCCGACAGGACGAACACGCGCAGTTGACTGTAGTCCCGTGCCACCCGGTCGGGTTCTGCAAAGATCGTCCCTTCGAGCGCCCGGAGCCTGAAGCCTTCGTAATCCCGTAAGAGCCGAACGCATGTCCAATCGCCCACCAACGACCACGTTCGACCCTCGTGGCACCGTCACTGCCGCGTCGGTCTCCCTCGCGCCGCGTGTGAAATCCCTCGATGCGCTCCGTATCGGCATCTTCGACAACTCGAAGTGGAACGCGTCGAAGCTGCTGCGGGCGGTGATGAGTCGGGTCGAGCGCGACGCGCCTGACGTGCGCTTTACCCGCTACACCAAGGAGAGCTTCTCGCGGCTTGCGCCCGACGACCTGCTCGACCGGGTAGCGGCCGAGAATGACGTCGTCATCAGCGCGATAGGCGATTGAGGGTCCTGCAC
This sequence comes from uncultured Acidobacteriota bacterium, assembly GCA_913043805.1. GTDB lineage: Bacteria > Acidobacteriota > Vicinamibacteria > Vicinamibacterales > UBA8438 > UBA2994. The sequence goes on from CAJWMX010000137.1 coordinate 7,196, forward strand.
GTCGTGCAGTTTGCACGACGCAGTCGGGCTCGAGACGCGAGGGGTGCCGGTGGCGGCCATCATTACCAGAGGGTTCGTGCACGAAGCGCATGTGCAGCGGGCGGCGCTGGGCGCAGCGGCGCTCGAGCCGGTCGTCATCACCCATCCACTGAGCACGCTGTCCGATGAGGAGATTGTAGCG
>CAJWMX010000138.1 GCA_913043805.1 uncultured Acidobacteriota bacterium
GCCCAAAGCCCAAAGCCCAAAGCCCAAAGCCAGACGGTGTCGCGCCGTCATCGCACCGCCCCCTACTGCGGCTCCCCGATGATCCGGCTCGGCTCGGTGCGCTCCTGGAGCTTCACGGCCCACAAACCGGTGTTCCAGTCAGAGAAGAAGATGTGCCCCTTGTAGGGCTGGGGGCCCCAGACAAAGGGCGCGTTCGCAATATGCCCGTCCGGGTCGGTCGGGAGATACATTGCGATCTCGCGCCCCTGCTTGTAGAGATCGCCCATCAGCTCGCCGGAGACGTCGACGACACGCAGCCCCCCGTTGTAGTAGCCCACGTAGAGCACGTCGTCCTCGACCCAGAGATTGTGGGAGCCCGCCTCGGGCACCTGGTAGCGGGCCACCTCGCGCGGGTTGTCCCAATCGCTCCAGTCAATGATGTGAATCCACCCCGCGGCCCGTGACGGACGGCCTCCGCCCGACGAGTCATACCCCCCGTAGGGGAACGACTCGTCGCCGGCGAACAGGTAGAACTTGCCGGTCGACTGACTGCGATACGGAAACGCTGCGTGATTCCACCCGCTCGGATAGGCATAACGCCCCAGCTCAACCGGACGCTCCGGCGTGCCGCCGCGCCCTCCCCCGCCAACATCGACGGCCACCACCCCGTCACTCCAGTTCGACGAAAAGGCGACCCCGTCGCTGACCCACACGTCGTGGATACTGTGCCCTGGCGTGTCGAGCTCGAAGCGGCCGACACGTGAGGGACTCCGCGGGTCCTCGATGTCGATGACGTCGTACCGCCGTCCGGCGCTCAGGGCGAAGACGTGGTCCTCGGAGATGAACACGTTGTGTACGCCCCCGGTGAGCTGGTCGGTGTACTCCGACAGCACGGGCACCCCTTCCCGCGGGTTGCCGACCCCGAGCAACACGATGCCATTGCGTCGATCAGACGCGCCTTCTCGGCTGATGACGGCGACGTCGCCGTCTTCGGAGACCTTCACGTCGTTGACCGTCCTCGCATCGACCTGCACCTCGTGCAGCTTCTCGATGTTGGCCGGGTCGGTCACGTCCCAGACGAACGAGTGACCGTCGGCGCCCCAGGTGCCGGTGATCGCGTAGTCACGCCCGTCGGTGCCCTCCCAGATCCACAGGTCGGACGTATGCCGGTCGAGCACCTCACCGCGACCGACGACGTCCACCTCCTGCCGGACGTCCCGGCGGTCGATGGACACGGTCCGCGCCGCCGAATGACTCCCGGTCGTGGCCACCACGGTGTAGGTGCCCGACCGCTCCGCCACGAAGCGTCCGTCCTCGGCGATCTGGGCCGACGCCCCGGCGGCGATGATCGACGCGGCGGTTTCGCCCCCGACCCCGAACTGCACCGGCACGCCACGCACGGCGAGCCCGCGGGCGTCCTTCGCAATGGCGGTGAATCGGACCACGTCGCCGGTCCGGGCCCGCTCCGCGCTGGCCTGTAGCTCGAGAGACGACACAGGGTTCTCCTTCACCTCGATGGTGAGGGTGGCCCGCACGTCCTCGACCTGGACGACGACGTCGACCTCTCCGGGCTCGTCCAGCGTCAAGAACCCGAAGGGATCGACCCTGGCAAGATCCGGAGGCTCGGTACGATAGACAGGCGCCACATCGGTGCGCACGTCACCGACGGCATCGACCACCTCCACTCGCAGGCGTGGCCGGGTGCCGACATAGAACTTGGGGGGAATATCCGTGAACGCGACTTCGGTGACCGGCGGCTGCGGCACGGTGACCGGAATCTCTATCCTGACGCGCGCCGCCGGCCGACGACTCTCGTCGTCGGGGTCATCGGGCACCATCGCCACCAGGGTGAACTCGCCCGGGCGATAGGCCTGCACCTCGCCGGCGCGGCTCACCCCGACACTGCGACGCGCCCGCGAAAAGAACAGCACGGCGGCGTCATCCACGACCGTGCCGTCGGGATCGGTCACGACCGCCTCGAGCTTCGCCCGCTCCCCGACGCCGAGCGTTAACCGGGCCGGCGTGACATCCAGAGCAACTGTCTCGGCCGGTTCAGGCTCGGCCTCCGGCGGCTGAGCCGAGGGAAGTGCGCTCCCCCACCAGAAGAGGCCCGCCACCACCGTCAACCAGAGTCGAGACACGCGCACGAGACCTCCTGAGGCGGAGGCCGGCGCGCGTGGTCCCGAGGGTCGGGATCAGAACGCGACTTCCGGCACCTCCGCCGCTCCTTCGTCCGCTTCGAAGTACTCGCGGTCGCCGAACCCAAACACCCCGGCGAACAGATTGCCGGGAAACCGCCGTATATCGGTGCGATACACGCGAACGGCATCATTGTAACGCTGGCGCTCAACGGCTATTCGGTTTTCGGTGCCGGCCAGCTCATCCTGCAGTCGGATGAAATTTTCGTTCGACCGGAGTTGCGGATAGTTCTCGGCGATGGCCAGCAGCCGCCCCAAGGCGCTGGTGAGTCCGGCGTTCGCGTTGGCCGCTTCGGCGGGTGTCGCCGCGCCCGAGAGTCGGCTCCGTGCCTCGGCCACCTGCGTGAAGATATCGCGCTCCTGCTCCGCGAACCCCTGCACGGTCGCGACCAGATTGGGAATGAGATCCGAGCGACGCTGGAGCACGTTCTCGACCTGTGCCCAGGACGAGTCGATCTGCTCGTTCGCCGTCACGAATCCGTTGTAGCGACCGACCCCGGAGCACGACCCCATCAGCACGACGATCAGAAAGATCCCACCAACCGCCAGCAGTCCCCTCTTCATTCAGTGTCCTCCTCTTCCTCTTCCTGGGGCTTCGCCTCTACGGGACGAAGCGATCGATTCTCGCCACCCCCTGGGTCAGCTCCGCATAGTAGCGACCGAAGACCGCTTTCTCGTCCGCGGCCACATCTTCACCATGTTTCAACCGGGCCACATCCCCGAACGCCTGCTTATCCAACCCCGCTCGGCGACAGAACGCCGACACCACCTCTTCGTTGTGCGCCGGCACCGCGTCCCGATGCAGGTGCAGGCATCCTCGGAAGAGCGCCACGAACGTCGTGTAGGAATCGGTCAGGAGCCGACGCAGGCGACGGGGATGCGCATGCGTCTCGACGTAGCCTTCGCGCAGCCGCATCATCTTCTCCCGCAACTCGCGCTCGCACTGCAGCCGGAGGTGGTCGGTGTGCACCTCGACGTCGGCGAACGGATCGTCGCCGTAGAGCACCCGCCGGTCGGCCTGCAGGTCGAGAAACTCGATCGGGAACACGTCGGCCGATTCCGCGATCATCTCGGGCGTGAACAGCCGAGGCAGCGGCTGACGACCACTCTCCCAGCGCGTGAGTGCTGGCGACATCGCCTCGAGGTCGGCGGGGTCGAGGCGATCAACCACGATGATCAGGTTGAGATCGCTCGTGGCCCGTTCCCAGTCGCCACGGGCGGCCGAGCCATACAGCACGATGCTCTTCAGATGCGTCCCCAGCGCCTGACGGGTCTGCTCGAGCAGTACGTCCAGATCAGGATGTGACACCGTCGCTTCGCTCATCACGCTCTTCGCCCTCGTTTCGTCTCACCCGGCGGCGGTCAGAAGCCACGGGACGCGCCGCCGCCCCCGAACCCACCGCCGCCGAACCCACCGAACCCGCCGCCGCCCCCGAAGCCGCCACCACGGAAGCCGCCGCCTCGGCCGCCCCCCGACATCATCAGCAGAAAGAACAGCGATGGATGCTTGAAGAACAGATAGCCCATGAACACCATGCCGAGCAGTCCCAGGACCCCCTGGAGCGGGCCGCCCGGCCGGTCCTGCACGCGTCGTCTGGTCGGCGCGAGCTGGGCGGCGCCATCCACCACGACCCCGAACTCCGTCGCCGACGCCTCGACCAGCCCGGCACTCAATCTGAGCAACCCGCCCGAGAAGTCCCCGGCGGACAGCAGAGGCAAAGAGGCGTCCAGCAGCGCACCGACCCGCCCGTCGGGTAGATACCCTTCGACGCCGTATCCGGTCTCGATCGCGATGTCGCGCTCCTCGAACGCCAGGACCACCACGATGCCGCGATCCGTCTCGGCGTCCCCCACTCCCCACTCGGTGGCTAGCCGGACACCGAAGGCGCGGATCGGCTCGCCTTCGAGTGACGGCATCGTGACCACCACGATGGCCACGCCGGCCTGCTGATAGAGGTCGGTGTGGAACCGCTCCATCTCGCCGACCGCCTCGGTGCTCAGCACGCCGGCGAAATCGTGGACCGAACGGTCGCCGGGAGACGGCAACTCGACCTGCGCCAGGGCGGCGCCGGCCGCCCCCACCCAGACCACGGCTACCACCATCATCCAGCGTGCGTGGCGAGCCATGCGGCGAACGGGACTCATCTGGACAGCCTATCCCGGCCCGGCGCCCCCGCTGAGTCCGTGGAAGGCCATTCCTGCGCGCCGGTAGGGTGCTGAACCGTGCATGATCGTGAATGACGCCATTCGAACTCGAAAATCAGATAATTCATAACCTCATTAGTTACAACAAGATAATCTTCCACAGACATTGACTTTCGCTTGACATTCGCCTAGCGCGTCCCTAGAATGCCAAAAAGCCTGAAGCAAGCACACATACAACGAGAGATACGTCATTTGGCCAAGAGGAATTCACCGATGAAGGACGACCACAGCCCCCGCGACCGACAGAAAGCCATCGACATGGCCGTTGGCCAGATCGAAAAGCAGTTCGGGAAGGGAGCCATCATGCGGCTCGGCGAAGACGCCGTCGCGACCATCCCCCACATCTCGACCGGCGCGATCAGTATCGACTATGCGCTCGGTATCGGTGGAGTACCGCGTGGTCGTGTGGTCGAAATCTTCGGCCCGGAGGCCTCGGGCAAGACCACGCTGACCCTGCAGATCATCGCGCAGGCACAGCGCAACGGCGGCACCGCGGCGTTCGTCGACGCCGAGCACGCGCTCGACCCGACCTACGCCCGCAAGCTGGGTGTCGACCTCGAGAACCTGCTCGTGTCGCAGCCCGACAACGGAGAACAGGCGCTGGAGATCGTCGAAGTGCTGGTGCGCTCCGGTGGCGCCGATGTCGTCATCGTCGACTCGGTCGCGGCGCTTGTGCCGCGCGCGGAGATCGACGGCGAGATGGGCGACGCGCAGGTCGGCCTGCAAGCGCGTCTGATGTCGCAAGCGTTGCGGAAGCTGACGGCCGTCGTGGCGAAGTCGCGCACCTGTCTGGTGTTCATCAATCAGCTGCGCGAGAAGATCGGCGTGATGTTCGGCAACCCTGAAACCACCACCGGCGGTCGCGCCCTGAAGTTCTACTCGTCGGTCCGACTCGACATCCGCCGCATCGGCGCGATCAAGGACGGCGATCAGGTGGTCGGCAGCCGCACCCGTGTGAAAGTGGTCAAGAACAAGGTGGCCCCGCCGTTCCGCCTGGCCGAATTCGACCTCATGTATGGCGAGGGAGTCTCTCGCGAAGGCGATCTGCTCGACCTGGCGGTGGACCGCCGTATCGTCGAGAAGAGCGGCACCTGGTTCTCGTACGCCGGTGAACGACTGGGACAAGGCCGGGAGAAGGTCAAGCTGTTCCTTCGACAGAACCCCGACATCTTCAACACCATCGATGCGCGGGTGCGTGCAGAGCTGGGCATGACCACCGCCGCCGAATCCGACGCGGACTCGGCGGCGGTGAACGTCTAGGGACACTCGCCGTCACGGCGGGCCGAAGTGAAACGCGTGTCGCCTCTGGCGGCACGCGTTTTCTCTTGTACTTTCGATCCCAATTCGGTACTCTCGCGGCCAGTGCGTACCCCCTTGTACTCGGCCGCCAGATCCGGTACTGTCAGCCCCGGTATCGGGACTTGTACTCGCAGCCGTTTTTCGGTACGCTCCACAGCGTCATGAATTCATCGCCGGTCGACACCCTCAACGACTTGCCTCCGCTGCCGCGCAGGACCCCTGTCCCGCGCCGTAGCTGGTGGTATGCGTTGTTGCTGGTGTGTGTGTTGCTGGTGGCCAACGCGCTGGTTGGCGACCGGGGCCTGCTGGCGCTGTTTCGGGCGAACCAGGAACACGCGCAGCTTCAAGCCGCCATCGACGCCATCCGCACCGAGAACGCTCAGCTGCACGGCTATGTCCGCGCCCTGCATAACGAACCGCTACTGGTCGAAGACCTGGCGCGTCAACAGCTCGGCCTGATCAAAGAGGGCGAACAGGTCTTCATCGTCAGGACCGTGGATGAGCCCACCGAGCGAGCGCTTCCGACAACCGACCTCGACGAGGGGTCGGCGGCCGACGTCCCCTCACCTCAGCAGCCGTAGCCTGACGACGTCGCTCAGGCGAGCACGGCGCGGATCGACTCCTCCGCTGACAGCACGGTCCAGGCCGCAAGCTCGCAGAGCAGGTTCGCTTGTAGCGGCGTCAGCCTGGTAAGCGCCCCCGGATTCTGCCCCACCGTGCGGTAGTGGGGAAATCGCGCCAGCGGCCCGTCCTCATCACCCACCGGCAACAACCGTCTCACGTCAACGGGCAGCGCTCCCTCCCACTCGGGCACGCGGCTGTTGTAGACCCAAACGAGCGACACCTCCCCACCGCCCTCGATGCCCCACCAGGGGTTGTCGACGAGCGGCGCCCGCGTGCTGACGACGAGCGCCCGGCCGTCGCGGCGAGCCTGCTGGAGCCCGCGCACCAGCTCGACATACACGGAACGAGCGAAGACCTGATTGTGCGGCCAGCGCGGACTGGCCTGCCCGAAGAGGGGAGGGAGCGCCGGATCGATCTGTCCAGGCTCGGGCCAGTGTGCCGGGTCGTGTTCCAGGTCGACCGGCCACACCGAGTTGAGACACACGACGAGGTTCTTCACTCCCCTCCGCAGCATCCCCAGCAGCGACAACGTATCGACGTCGCCGCCGTCGGTCACGAGGTCGTCGGCCGTGTCCGGGCCACCATCGGCGCCAGGCAGGGTCCACGTGCGCACGTGCGGATAGGCACGTTCATCGCGGTCGGGCGTATTGAATGCGCTCGTTGCTCCCAGCATCGACGCCAGTGACCACGGTCGCGCGGCGGGCCGCACGGCAACGCGTCCGTCCTGGCCGACACTGCCCTCCGGCGCGAAACAGCCGATGGCCGCCGCCTCGACCAGCGTGCCTCCGATGACCCGCTCCTCGCCGCCTGGCCCTCGCAGCCGGCGACGCTGCGCGACCCCGGCATACAGCGGTGTCTGCTCGAACGGAACCCGATGCTGCTGCTCGGAACGACGCTCCGGCCAGTTCACCGCGGCATGGATCACCGGAAAGGGCGCTCCAGCGCGGGCCCGATAGCGAGGCACGTCCAGCTCGCCGACATCCACACCCAGAGCGCAGCCCACACTGTGCCCCGAATCATGGAGGTCCGCCGGCGCCAGGAACGTCTGGCCGACCG
>CAJWMX010000139.1 GCA_913043805.1 uncultured Acidobacteriota bacterium
GAAGGAGGCCTGTGAGACCGCAGATGCGAAGGCCCGCCGGATGCCGCTGGACTGGGCGAAGGTACATCACGCCACTCTCAAGGCCATTTTGAGGCGTGGCGGCGACCATCCCGAGCGCGACGTCAACCTGATGCTCGCCCACGGATGCGTGGCTCTGGTGAAGCTATCCCCAGGCGTCGAGCCCGATGTTGCCGACCTTGCCCAGCGCCTTTCGGCCGCACTCGGGGCCACGCCGTGATCGTCCGGGACGGCAGAGATGAAGCGAGAGCTTCCGGCCTGTCGTCCTCATGGATGAGTCCATGGACCGACGCAGTGATCCCGAACACATGCCTCTAAAGCCCACGGCGCTGCTTGTCTTCTTGTTCCTCGGTAGCGGGGCCGCCGCCCTCATCTATGAGCTGGCCTGGTTCCACGTGCTCCGGCTGGTGGTGGGGTCTTCCTCCATCTCGGTCGCCGCGCTCCTCGTGAGTTTCATGGGGGGTATGGGGATCGGGAGCGTCTTGCTGCCAAGACTCGTCCCGCCTACGTGGCACCCGCTGCGGGTCTATGCGGGGCGAGGGAACGATCTCCAGCCCTGGCTCAGCGATGCACCAATCAATCACGACCGAAGCCTCCGGCTGCAGTATCTGGCTGGTCTGGCCCTGGACCAGCAGAACGCCTACGCCATCTACGGCGCCATCATCGGCTACCGCCGCTATCCGACGGATCTCTTCGACGTCGCGCCTCAGGACGAGGCGATGCTGCTGCGCCGTTACTGAGGCTGGTCTTCCGCTTCCGCGTTGGCGTGTCCCTCGTACTCCTGAATCACCGTGAGGATGATTGGGCCGAGGTCGTCGGCCTTCCGGGCGCCGATGCCGTAGACCTGGAGGAGTTCCTCGGGCGACGTAGGTCGACGCCGCGCGAGGTCCCGCAGCGTGTTGTCGTGGAAGACGACGTAGGGCGGCACGCCGCGGGCGCGCGCGATCTCCATGCGGCACTCCCGGAGTGACTCGAACAGGCCGCGGTCCACGCCCTCCCATGCCGCCGGGTCGGTCCGGTCCCGGCGCCGCCGCTGGCCCGGCGCCGGCCGCGGCTGGCGGTACAACTCCACCGAGCCCTGCCCCTTGAGCACCGTCACTCCGTCATCGGTGAGCTGGAGCACCGGATAGGGGCCGTCGGTGCGGAGCAGCAGATCCTGCTGCGTAAGCTGATCGAGATAGCCGCGGAGCTCCGCGATCGGGGTGTCGGCGAGCAGCCCGAAGGTGCTCAGTTCCTGATGCCGACGACTCGTGACCTGGTCGGTGGTCCGACCCCGGAGCACGTCGATCACGTGTCCCATGCCAAAGCTCTGTCCCGAGCGGACCACGGTCGACAGGATCTTCTGCGCCAGCGTGAGCGATTCGTCGATCGGCTCCAGCTCCTTCAGGCACCAGTCGCAGGCGTTGCAGCCGTCCTGCTGGTAGCGCTGTTCGAAGTACTCGACCAGCACGGCATGCCGGCATTTCGTGCCGCCGGCGTACCGCTCCATGTCCCGGAGCAGCCGTCGAGCCTGGTCCGAGAGCTCGCCGCTTTGTTCGAGCATCTGTCGCCAGCGGGCGTAGTCGGCGCCCGAGTAGAGCAGAACGCACTCGGCCTCCAGGCCGTCTCGTCCGGCGCGCCCGGACTCCTGCTGGTAGTGCTCGAGTGACCGGGGTGAGCCGGCGTGGATCACGTAGCGGATGTTCGACCGGTCGATGCCCATCCCGAAGGCGACCGTGGCCACCATCACGTCGGTGCGTTCTTCGAGGAACGCCTCCTGGTGTCGACGGCGTATCTCGTCAGGAAGCCCGGCGTGGTAAGGCAGGGCGCGATGGCCTGACTGCTCGAGCCAGGCGGCCAGCTGTTCGACCTCCTTCCGGGAGACGCAGTAGATGATGCCAGCCTCGCCCGTGTGGCGATCGATGACGCGTTGGATCTGATCTTTGACGCCGGTGCGGACCAGCACGCGGTAGACCAGGTTGGGACGGTCGAAAGAGCCCACCAGAACGTCGGGGTCGCGGAGCGCGAGCTGAGAGGCGATGTCTTTGCGCACCTGCCGGGTGGCCGTGGCGGTGAAGGCGTGCACCCCGATCTCGGGAAACTCCTCACGGAGGCGGGCCAGCTGCCGGTACTCCGGCCTGAACTCGTGCCCCCACTGGCTGATGCAGTGCGCCTCGTCGACCGCCACGAACTGCACGTCCCATCGGAGGAGCTTGGCGCGAAACCCGTCGCCGCCCTCGCCCACCAGCCGTTCTGGGGTGACATACAAGAGTCGGCAGCTGCCGGCATCGAGCGCATCGTGCGTCTGCCGTCGTTCGTCGGCGGTGAGCGAGCTGTTGAGCGCGGCGGCCGGGATGCCGCTGGCTACCAGGCCGTCGACCTGGTCCTTCATCAACGAGACCAGCGGGGAAACCACGAGACCTGGACCGGCGTCCGGCCTGACCAGTGCGGGCATCTGGAAGCACAGCGACTTTCCGCCGCCCGTGGGCAGGACCACCACGCTGTCCCGGTCTTCCAGGTTGGCGGCGATCGCCTCGCGCTGCAGCGGGCGGAACTCGCGGTAGCCCCAGTAGCGGGTCAGCGTGGCTTCGAGCTGGTCGTCGGTGGCGGGCGAGACCATGGTTTCTAGGCGAGTCAGACCTGCAAATCGGAGGCCGGAGACGATCGGTGACCGAACGCGGGCGAGTCTCGCGGGTGGGCAGGATCTGCGCCCGGGCCGCGGCGCCGGGCGCAGCTCCTGCCACACTCTACGGATCGAGACTAGCTGGCTGGTCCGAGACCGGCTGCCCGACGCCAGGCCGCCACCTGGCCGAGGTGGTCCATCTCATGGCTCGTCATGATGAAGAGCACCATCGAGCCGACGGTAGGGAAGTAGGCGCGGGTCTTCTCGTTCGGGTGCTCGGCGTCGAGGACGGACTGATCGACGTTCGGCAGCGCCGCCTTGTAGCGCTCGTGCACCCCCCCGAGCTCGGACAGCAGCTCGGCCTTGCTCGGCATCCCGGTCGGGTCGTCACTGGGAGTCCCACCGGTCTTGAAGAGCTCGCCCCAGTTCTCGGGCATGCCAGGCTCGATCCCGATCATCTGGCCTACGCCGTTGGCGGAAACCACCAGATGTCCCAGGCTCCAGGTCGGGTGATTGACCAGGCCGTTCGGCTGGGCGCACATCTGGTCGTCCGGGATATCGCCGAGCAGCCGCTTGGCGACGTTGAGCTGGAGGTCGTAGGCGTGCAGGATGTGGGTCAACATCAGAAATCGGTTCTCCTGGAGAAGCGCCGCGGCGGGCGCTGGCGTCAGTAGTGAAGGCGGCCCGGTGTCGGGGCCGACGTGAGTCGAACCTACCGATTATAGTGGGTCGGTTCGACGACGGGTTGCGTGCGAGGGCGGGACGACGGAGACTGAGGGCAATCGAGATGCAGACGACAGCACGGTGGCGGATCGGCCGGCGGGCCGGGATGCTGGCGGCCTGGCTCTGGCTCATGGGCGCCGGCCTGGCCCAGGCCCAGGGACCGGATCTCTCCGGCATGTGGACACTCGACGACGATGCGTCCTCCTACTCGCCACCCGCGTTCAGCGGGGGACGTGGTGGCGACGACATAGGCCGTCTCTTCATTACTCACGCCGCCAACGGCACGGTCCTCATCGGGGCCGAAACCAACGGTCTGAAAGCCTGGTCCTACATCCCCGGCCGCGAGCTGATGATTCCCGTGGGACGTGACACGTCGATGCTCGTGGCGTCGCGCTGGGACGGAGGGCGCCTGATCGCCGAGGGGACCATGGGTGAAATGCAGATGCACGAAGTGATCTCGCTCGATGGCGACCGCCTGACGATCGATGTCACCACCACGACCCCTGACGAGGAGGTTCGTAACCGCCTCGTGTATCGTCGCGACGTACCGGTTGGCGATTGCAAGCAATGGGCGATGCCGTGCAAGGACTTTCCGCAGGAGATTGAGGGCCGATGAGAGGCTGGAGCCGACTCGCGATCGTGGCGCTGGTGCTTGCGTTCCCCGTCTCTGGGAACGCCCAGGAGGGGGAGTGGACCCAATGGGGCGGTCCGAATGGAGACTTCTCCGCGGCGTCGACCAGTCTGGCCGAGCAGTGGCCCGAGGGCGGACCACCCGAGCTCTGGAGCCGTCCGCTCGGGGCGGGGCACACGGCCATCCTCGTCGCCGAGGGTCGGCTCTACACCATGTACCGGGAATCCCATGGCGAGGGCGGAGGGAGCCCCTGGTCGCCTCGGGAGGCGGTGGTGGCCCTCGATGCGAGCACCGGCGAGACGCTGTGGGAGTTCGCGTACGACTCGCTGAACCAGGACTTCGATCAGGGAGCCGGACCTCACGCCACGCCCCTGCTGGTCGACGGGCGGTTGTTCACGGTGGGAAGCAACAAGGAGTTCCATGTGCTCGACCCGACGACCGGCGAGCTGATCTGGGAGCGGAATCTGATCGACGACCTCGGTGCGCCACCGCTGCTGATCCGTTCGATGATCAAGCCGGGCTCTGGCATGAGCCCGACAGCCTACCGCGACATGATTCTGTTGCAGGTAGGTGGTCCCGGGCAGGCGGTGATGGCGCTCCGGCAACGCGACGGCGAAGTGGTGTGGCGGAGCGGCAACTTCCTGGTCTCCCACGCGCCGGTCGGGCTCATCGAGGTGGCGGGGAGGACCCAGGCGGTCGTGTTTGGTGGTCAGGGTGTCTTTGGCATGGACCCCGACGACGGCACGGTGCTGTGGGCGCATCCACACGACGCTGGCAACGACTTCAATTTCCAGATTCCGATCTATGACCCGGAGACCGGGGTGCTGTTCTTCTCGTCGGGCTATGTTGGAGGGAGTCAGGCGATTCGGCTGATCCCTGACGGCGAGGTGACCCGGACGGAGTTGGCCTGGTCTGATCGCCGGCTCCGGTTTACGTTCCTCAACGTGCTGAAGATCGGAGATTTCATCTACGGCACCAGCGGTCAGAGCGCGACGGCGATTCTGACCGCCACCCATATGGCGTCAGGTGAGACCGCCTGGCAGGAGCGCGGCTACTCGCGGGCCACGATGCTGCACGCGGACGGGAAGGCCATCCTGATGGAAGAGGACGGCGACCTGTCACTCGTACGTCTCAGCCCGTCAGGTCTCGAACGGTTGGCGACCACCCCGCTCTTCGACACGCGCACCTGGACGGTGCCGACGCTCTCGGGCACCATTCTCTACGCCCGCGACCGGGAGCGGATCGTGGCGCTGGATCTGAGCGTCCAATACACTTGTTGGTAGCACGCATGTCTTTCCTGCGTTCTCGGCTCTCGTTGGTCGCCGCGACCGTGCTCGGAGGGCACGTGACGGCGGTTGCCGCCGCCGCGCTCGTCCTGTGCTGTTTCTCGCACCCGGAGAGCCCGGAGCCGGGCGACCACTGCCCCCTGCACCTCGGCCACTCGGCGCCGTCGCCAGACCACGCCGGGCAACCGCCTGGCCACGAGGGACACGGCCGGGTACGTGATGTGTTGCCCGCCAGTCATCACGCCTCCGGCGATGACTGTCAGATGCGGTGCAACGAGGAGCTCACTCCCGCGAGCGCCGTCGGTCCCCAGGCACTCATGACCTCCGCCGTCGCGGTGCTGTTCACCCTGGTTCGGGCCGAGCGGGTCGACGACCTCCGTGTCGGTGCCCCGACTGCACCATCCCGCATCGCCACTCCACCCCCTCGCGCGTAGCTCGTTCCGGTGCGCTCATTGGTTCCGGTACTTGGCTGAGCTGGCCCTCTGGGGCTGAGCTTCTGTCAGGTCGTGGCTGGACGACACGACCGTATTCACCCGCGCGATAGTTTCTCCTGGAGTAGTGAAGATGTTGAACGCACGACGTAGTGTTGGAGTCACCGTGCTCCTGTTGACAATAGCCGCGGCGCCGATTGTGGCTCAGCCCGGGCGCCCGGCCCGGCCCGCTGCCGGCGACGGCACGGCCTCGCTGGACGTGTTCGCCCAGGGGACCGTGATCGACCTCCTGACGACCCAGCGGCAGGGACCGACGCTCGAGCTGGGTCACCAGCGTTCGACCGACGGAGGACAGACATGGGGCCCGCGCCGGTTCATCGATACGTCGAGCGCTCCGATCTCGATCGCCAGCCGCGGCAATGAGCCACAGGTGGTAGCCCATGGTGACCACGTGTTAGTGCACTGGTCGACCACCGGCACGACGCGATTTGGGGCCGGGCCGATGGTGACCGCGAGGTCCAGCGATGGTGGAAAGACCTGGCAGCCCGGACCCGGGCCGGCCGGCAGCGACCCTGCGGACGCACAGACGTTCGCCGATATGACGGCCGACGCCGAGGGACGGTTCTATGTGGCTTGGATCGGGAGTCATGATGGGCTGGCGCGACGCGGCCTCGGCGTCGCGCGGTCGAGCGATTTTGGCGCAACCTGGGAGCACAGTCAGCTCGCCGACGACTCGAGTTGCGCCTGCTGCTGGAATCGCATGGCGGTCACGCCGGATGGTCAGGTGCATGTCCTGTATCGGGACCACGGCGTCCGAGACATGCGGCTGGCGACGACTGACAACGCGGGTGAGACCTGGACGCTCGGCGGGACGGTCGGCGAGTTCAACTGGGAGTTCCCTGGCTGTCCACATGTTGGTGGAGGGCTTGGCTGGATCAGTGGCGGCGCTTCGACGGGGCAACTAGTCGCTCTGGTCTGGACCGGCCACGAGGAGCGGCACGGCCTGTATGTCGTGCGTTCAGGTGACGGCGGCCAAAGCTGGTCGGCACCCACGCGGATGGGTGGCGAGCGCGGCCGTCACGGAGACCTGGCGACCGCCGGTCCAACCGCGGTAGCCGTGTGGGACGAGTTGGGAGCGATCTATGTCTCCCGTTCGGCCGCAAGGGGCGAGGAGTGGGCCCCTGAGACGCGGCTCTCGCGTCTCGATGCGGTGGCGTCCCATCCGCTCGTGGTGGCGACGGGAGACGGGTTTCGAGCGTTCTGGACCGAACGAGAGGACGAACTCCTACGATGGCGCTCGGTCGAGGTCGGGCACGCGAGCGCACCCACGACGGGCGGACAGAACTAGCGCCTAGCGCGGTGTCCTACTGACCCTGCGCTCTGTCCTCGGCGCGCCCGCCGCGGAGGGTGTTCTCTAGCCCGTAGTTCCCCTCGTGGCAGGTGTACTCGAGGATGCGGTAGTCGGGCGAGTAGTTCATCGGGAGCTCGACCGTCCAGGCGTGCTCGAACGCGTTCGGGTCCTCGACGGTGACCCGGTAGGTCATGTTGTCCTCGTCGACCCGGGTGAAGCGTTCGACGACCTTCATCTGCTCGCTCTGGGGGATGCCGCGGATCCGGCGGGTGGCCACGTTGGTGCCCACTGTTCCCTTCGTGTTGTAG
>CAJWMX010000140.1 GCA_913043805.1 uncultured Acidobacteriota bacterium
GACCGTCTCGTCCCGGCTGAACCCGCCATGCCCGCCGCCCGGCACCGTGTGGAGTTCGGTGGTCACGCCAGCGCTCTCCAGCGCGTCGGTCAGCCGCACCGCGTGCTGATGGGGCACGACCCGATCGGCGTCACCGTGGATGGTCAGAATCGGCGGGAGCCCCTCGCGCACGTAGGTCAGCGGAGAGACCCGCTCGGCAATCTCGAACCGGTCCGGCATGCTGCCCATCCACTGCACGGCGTAGGTCTTCATGTTCTCGCCGTCAAGCAGGTCGCCCACGTCGGTGATGCCATACCAGTTGATGATGGCGGCCACCGAGAGCTCCTCGTTGCCCGGGCACTGACGGTCGAGACCGGCAGACGCGGGAATCATGCCCGTGGTCAACGACAGATGTCCTCCGGCGGAGTTACCGGTCACCACGATCCGGTTCGTGTCGATGTTGTACTGCTCGGCATTGCGGATGACCCAGCGTAAGGCGCACAGGCAGTCCTCGACCGCGGCGGGCGCCAGCGCGACCTGCCCCAGCCGGTACTGAACGTTGACCACCGCCCAGCCACGCTCGAGCCACGGGAGCAGCCGCAACACGTTGGCCTCCTTCGAGCCACCCACCCAGCCGCCGCCGTGGATGTACATCAGCACCGGCGTCGGTCCGTCGGCGCCACGCGGCAGGTAGAGGTCGACGTTGTTCTCCCGGTTGCTGGCCGTCCCGTAAGTGACGTTGGGGATAACCCGGTAGGTGTTCGACAGGTGCGAGGCCCAGGTCTCGGTGTCGGAGAGCTGGGCGTGGGAACTGACGGGCCAGGCCAAGGCCACCGTCAACAGGAAGACAACGACGAGGGTTCTCTTGAACATGGTTCCTCTCCTGGGCCATCGCTGACCCGTCGGCTACAGGCTTCAGGCTACGGGCTAAACCGGAATCCTCGGCGGTTTAGCTAATGCCAACGTGGAAAGACGTGACGTTGGCACGGCTTCAGGCGCTCAATAGCGCGCGTCATCTTCCGCCGCCGGTAGTAGTACCTGCCGACGGTTGGAGCATGGTGACGCTTTCGGTGACCGAGTCGATTTTTTCCCGGCTGTAGAAGATCGGGAAGTACTGGTTCTTCGCCCACAGCTCGAACATGTCTCGGTAGTGCGGGCTGTCGGGATCGCCCGACTGTCCCGGCGCGTTCAGGCCGACCGAATTGTCCCAGTTGGCGGTGTCGGCCACGATCATGAACGAGGCGCCGGAGGTCTGATTGTCGCCGCTGCCGGTGTTGTGCACGGTGCCGGCGTAGCCGCCGCGAGGCGCCGGACCGACGTCCAGGCGAAGTCGCAGGTCGGGCGACACGGACGCGGTCATCGGGTGACGGATCAGCGCGTGCTTGAAGTCCGGCTGCCCGTACGTCCACCCCGCCGGGTCGGGTCCCAATCGCTCGATCAAGTCGGCACGTCCTTCGGCCAGGCTCCGGGCCAGCAGCGCATCACGTCCGGCAACCGGGGCGTCGCCGAATCGACCATCGGGGGCGACCAGCCAGTCGATCAGCCGCTTCATGTTGACGCTTCGGATGTCGTCACGCGCCGCGTCCGGCACCACCGTGTCCCGCATGTTCCGACGCAACCGACGCTCGAACGACACGTAGATGGCCGCCTCGACCGAGTCCTTGTCCAGCACGTAGTCCCAATCGAGCAGACGGTCGCGCAGCGCGGCCACGTCCGGGTCGTCGATCCGCACCTCACGCAGCAGCGGCACGATGTTGCGGCCGGCCACGGTCAGGTCGTCGTGCTGAAACCGCATCATGTCGGCCACGGTCAGATGCCGCCCGGCGTCGAGCATCTCCTCGACCCGGGCCGCCCGCATCTGATCGCCCCAGGTGTAGTGGAGCGCTTCCCAGTACTCGTAGCCGTCGGGCACGGTGTAGTTGTTGGCGGTGCCGTAGAACCCCTTCTCGGGATTGGTGACGTTCGGTAGCGCCTGGATCGGTAGATACCCGTCCCATTCGTAGCGCCCGTCACCGGGCACCGGCACCAGTCCGCTGTGGCGAGGCCGGATCGGTGACACGCCCACCGCCTGATAGCCGATGTTCTTCTCGCGGTCGGCCCAGATCATGTTCTCCGACGGAATGCGGCTGTACTCGGACGCCTCGCGGAACTCTTCCCAGGTACGCGCCTGGTCCATCCGCAGGCTGGCCAGATAGGGGGCGCCGCCGTAGTCGAGCCAGGCGGCCCGCAGCGCATACGCCTTGTGGTTGTCGGTGTCCTCGTAGAGCACCGGCCCGTGCCGCGTGTACTTCAGCTCGACCGTCTCGTCGGCTTGCCCCTTGACCGGAATCGTCTCCTCGATGACGCTCATCGGCTCCCACTGACCGAGGTGGCGATACTCGTTCGGGTTCGCCGGGTTGGTGTCGTAGACGTAGAGGTCTTCGTTGTCCTGTCCGAAGACCGTCAGCCCCCAGGCGCCATACTCGTTGTGCCCGATCGACCCCCGGGGCAACACCGGCTCGCCCCCGCCGATCACGTTCCAGCCGGGCCCGATCAGGTGCACCCAGTACCGGAGCGACGGCGCCGACTGTGACCGATGCGGGTCGTTGACCATCATCGGAAAGCCGGTGAGCGTCCGGCTCCCGGCCACCACCCAGTTGTTGCTGCCGATCGCGTCGTAGTCCCGTTCCTCGAGATCGATCTCGCTCGGCATCGCCGCCGCCAGCCGCTCGAAGGTCTCCTGGTCGCCCCGATGCTCGGCCACGACATCTTCTGGCTGGAAACGCAGCGAACGTCGGTGGGCGCGATAGAGATCCAGGATGTCGTCCGTGAGGAGCGAGGCGTTGATCGCCGGGTCGAGCGTCAGGTCGGGGTCTCCGTAGTAGTAGTTCAGCTCCTTGACCGCGTCGGCCCCCAGCCTGGCCACCGCCCGGGCGTTGCGAAGCTCGGAGGTCACGTTGGCCACCAGTCCCTGGTGCCGCGAGATCACCACCTCGGGCGTCCAATGCTGTGGCTCGATGCCAAGGAGCTCGAACTCGATCGGCAGCAGCTCGGGACTGGCCGCGGTCTGATCGATATAGGCGTTGATGCCCCGGACGAACGCGCCCACGATCTGCTCTCCACGATCGTGATACTGGTTCAGCTCGGTCGTCATGTCGCCGCGAAACCGGTGCAACCGGGCCCCGATATCCCGCTCGAGCTCGCGTGGCCCCAGAATCTCGGCCACGGTGCCGGTCGCCTGCCGGCGCCACACCTCGAACTGGAACAGCCGATCCCGCGCTGCCGCATAGCCTTGCGCAAAGAACAGGTCCGATTCGTGTTCGGCGTAGATGTGATTGATGCCCCACCGGTCGGTCACGATCTCGACCGGTGCCCGCAGCCCGTCGATAGCGAGCGTCTGCTGCTGCGCGGTGAGGGCAACCCCGTGGGTCGCCATCCAGACCGTCGTGGCTGCAATCGCCGCCAACGAAAGACGTGAGCTGGGCATAGGGGTCCTTCCGACCTCTGACGGTTCCGGCGGGGAGTTCCGGGATTATAATCCCCCGCTCAGCCACAACATGACCAACGACGCTCCGCCGACCCGGTCGGCGTTCCTGACCTCGGAGGACTGGTGGGCCATCTGGCTCGGCGCGCTCCTGATCGCGCTGACCGTGACCGGCCTGGTCACCGGAGTGGCCGGCGTCGGGCGCTGGACGGCGGACCCAGTGGACGCCATCAACGGGCGGATCTTTCCACTTGCGGTCCTGGGCATCGGCTTCGCGCTGATGACCGCCATCGCCGCGGTGTTCATGGGCGGGTCGCTGGTGCTCCATCAGGCCGGCTTCATCCCGCTCTTTCTGCTGGCCGTTCTCGCCTACTTCGTGGCGAACCAGACGGGGATTCGAGCCGCCGGGGTCGGCTACGCCTTCTGGGCGCTGTTGCTTGGGTTGGTGATCTCGAACAGCGTCGGCACACCCGGCTGGTTGAAGCCAGCTCTCCGCAGCGAGCTCTACATCAAGACGGGTCTGGTGCTGCTGGGCGCCGAGATTCTGTTCAACCGGATCCTCAACCTGGGCCCGCCGGGTCTGTTCGTCGCCTGGCTCGTCACGCCGGTGGTCATCTTCTTCATGTACCGGTTCGGCATCCGGGTGCTGAAGATCAAGAGCCCGTCGCTCGTGATCATCATCGCCACCGCCACCTCGGTGTGCGGCGTCTCGGCCGCCATCGCGACCGCGGCCGCCGTGCGCGCCAAGAAGGACGAGCTCACCTTGGCGGTGGGTATGACCCTCATCTTCACCGTGGCGATGATGGTGCTGATGCCGCTGGCCATAGACGCCACCGGCATGGACCCGATCGTCGGCGGCGCCTGGATCGGCGGCACGGTCGACGCCACCGGCGCGGTGGTGGCCGCCGGCGCCATGCTGGGCGAAAAGGCTGGCCAGGTGGCCGCCGTGGTCAAGATGATCCAGAACATCCTGATCGGCCTGGTCGCGTTCCTGGTGGCCGTCTACTGGGTCACCAACGTCGAGAAGTCAAACGATGCGGCCCGCCCAGCCGCCACCGAGATCTGGACCCGCTTCCCCAAGTTCATCCTGGGCTTTGTCGGCGCGTCGCTGTTCTTCTCCTTCGTCCTGGTGCCGACCATGGGCGACGAGGCGGTGAGCGGCATCATCGACGTCACCTCCGACTTCCGCGGCTGGCTGTTCTGCCTGGCCTTCGTCAGCATCGGTCTCGAATCGAACTTCCGCGCCCTGGCCAGCCAGATCCAGGGCGGGCGGCCGCTGACGCTGTATGTGGTGGGGCAGACGTTCAACATCGTGTTGACGCTGATCGCCGCGTACCTCGCGTTCGGGGGGGTGTTGTTTGACCCGATCGCCTAGGTTGGGTGGCTCGCCGTTGGCTCGCTCCATGGCTTCAGGCTTCAGGCTTCAGGCTAAACCGCTGGAATACAGCCGTTTAGCTAGTGCCAACGTTGGAGTAGCGGGCGTTGGCATGGCTTCGGGCGCTCGTCGCCGCCTTTGGCGGCTCACGATTGGGGTGGCGGCCATCGCTGCGCTCGGCCTTCTGCTCTCTCAGGTGGACCAACTGCCAGGCAGAGCGGGAGAGCTGCTTCGTTCCAACATCGAGGCCGACCGCGACACGACGGCTCTGTTCTATACAGAGGTCATCAACGGGCCCTCGGGGTTCCAGCGGTAGGCCAAACGCTTCGAGCGCCTGGAGCCTGAAGTCCGTAGCCTGCAGCCTCATGAGCCCTCCGCGCTACTCCCTCCTCTCCTCGCTCGGCAAAGGCGGCATGGGCGAGGTGTGGCTGGCCGACGATGCCCAGCTCGGGCGGAAGGTCACCATCAAGTTCATGGTCGAGACGCTCGAGCACGACGCGACGGCCCGTGAGCGGCTACAGCGCGAGGCGCGGTCGGCGGCGGCGCTCGACCACCCCTACGTCTACAAGATCTACGAGACCGCCGAGGTGGACGGACGGACCGGCATCGTGATGGAGCATGTCGACGGCGAGACGCTCCAGGCGCTGCTGGCGCGCGGGCCGTTTCCGCCCCGGCGAGCGCTTGAGATCGCCGAGGGGCTCGACGCGGCACACACCCGGCGGCTGGTCCATCGCGACCTGAAGCCAGCCAACGTCATGCTGACCGACGGGCACGTCAAGGTGATGGACTTCGGGCTGGCCAAGATCGCGGCCGGCGCCGCCATCACGTGAGTAGACAGAAGGCAGGAGACAGGAGCTCGAACCATGAGAGTCACCGCCACAACGCTCGCTTTGTCACTCACGACGGCCGCGCTCGCCACCTCTCAACCCGCCGAGCCTCTGCCAGGCATCGTCGAGGACGCTCAACGGCTCGACCAGCCGACGGCCGAGGAGCGCTTTGACGCGCTGACGGGGCTACTAGACGAGCGCGGGTTGACCTACGAGCTGCAGACGTTTCCGAATCCGCGCGCCGATAAGGTCGGACCCGCCGAGGGACGAAACCTGGTCGTCACCATCGGCGACGGCGAGCGAGACATCGTGGTCGGCGCACACTTCGACGCGGCCCCGCTCGAAGACGGCTCGCTGAGCCACGGCATGGTCGACAACGCCTCATCGGTCGCGATGCTGGCCCGCCTCGCCGAGACGCTCGCGGGCGAATCGCTCAATCACCGGCTGCGGATCCTGTTCTTCGACCTCGAAGAGCTGCAGCTGCTCGGCTCGGCGCACTACGTCGGGACGCCCGACGCGGAGCGTGTCGCGGCCATGGTCAACCTCGACATCAACGGCTATGGCGACACGGTCATCTACGGCCCGGCGTCGAACGATGGCAACACTGAGGTCTACGACGCCTTGGAGCGCGTCTGCCAGGCCGGGGGGCACGACTGCATCGAGTTCGATCAATTCCCCAACAGCGACGACCGCAGCTTCCAGGCCGCCGGCATCCCGAATATCTCGATGGCGGTGCTGGAGTCGAACGAGGCCAGCCAGATGCACGCCCTCATGCACGCCGGCCCCGGCAACCCACCACCCGACGGTCCTCCACCGCCGATCTTCACGATCATCCACACGCCGAACGACACGGCGGACCACCTCGACGCGGCCGGGATGACGCTGGCTTACGAGGTGGCGCTAGGGCTGGTGAGGGAGCTGGATCGCTCGCAGTAGCGGCGACTCGCGCCCTAGGCTTTGGGCTTTGGGAAGAGCCTAGGCATTTGGCCACGCCTGTTGTGGCCAAATGCCCGTTAGGTCGCCGTCAAGACCGCGGGCGGCGACCGGCGCCGTGCTAACGGCCTGAAGCCGTTGGCACAGCCAAACCGTTGTGTTCCCCCGGTTTGGAGTGAAGGCCAAAGCCTAAAGCCCAGGGCCGGCGGCGGCGCTCAGCGACCAGCGCGCCGACGCCGGAAGTACTCCACCTGCCACTCCCGCACGTTCCGGTTGTGTTCGCGGAGTGAATTCGCGAAGACGTGCGAGCCGTCGTTGCGGCTCACGAAATAGAGGAACGTGTCGTCGGAAGGATTGAGGGCGGCGCGCAGGTCTGCGGCGCCAGGGGCCGAGATCGGTCCGGGTGGGAGCCCGGCGTAGACATAGGTGTTGTAGGGCGAGTCGTAGCGAAAATTCTCGCGCGTCAGATTGCCGTCGTAGAGGCCGTCGAGCATCAGCGCATAGATGACCGTGGGGTCGCACTGCAGCGGCATCCGCCGTTCGAGCCGATTGTTGTAGACGGCGGACACGATAGCCCGCTCCTCGTCGAGGCCGGTCTCCCGCTGAATCAACGACGCCAGGGTTACCACTTCGCGCACCGTCAGCTCGCGCTCGGCTGCGAGGTTCCGGAAATCCTGATCGAACACCCGGTCGAACTGCGCCACCATCGCTTCGACCAGATCGTCGGCGGTGGCATCACGCGGCAGCGCGTAGGTCTCCGGAAACAGATAGC
>CAJWMX010000141.1 GCA_913043805.1 uncultured Acidobacteriota bacterium
CCCGCAGCGGCACGATGTCGATCCGGTCGAGTGTCTGGACCGAACGTTGGGTCGAGAGGTCGAAGCGGCGGATCGACTCCAGGCTATCGCCGGCGAACTCGGCGCGCACCGGTGTCTCGGCTCCGGCTGGGAAGAAGTCGACCACCCCACCCCGGACGCAGAACTCGCCGTGGGCGTCGACCGGGTCGGCTGGGAGGAAACCGGCGTCGGCCAGCAGGTCGCCCAAGGCGGTCGGGTCGAGCAACGCGGCTTCGACCAGCCGGAGACTGGCCGCGCGCAAACGCTCCGGCGGGCTCAGGCGGGGAAGCAGCGCGGATGCCGCGGCCACCACCACCCGCGCGGTGCCGGACGCAAGCCCGTGCAGCGCCCGTGCCCGCGCCGCGGCAACGTCGAAGTGCGGGGCCAGGCCTCGATAGGGATCGACTTCGTGCGACGGGAACGGCAGGACGACCGCCTCGATGTCGTGGGGCGGTAACGCCTCGAGCGCCGAAAGAAAGTAGCGGGCATCGGTGACCAGTTGCTCGACGTCCCGGTCGCCGGGCACGACCACGAGGACGGGCGACTCGCTCGCGGCCGCGGCGGCGGCGAACCCGCGCGCCGACGGGGAGAGCCCGGCCAGACTGCCGGGTGGGCCGAGCCCGGCCCGCAAGGCGGCCCGCTTCAGGGCCGCCTGCAGGGTCAACGAGGTCCCAGTCACCGGACCACCGGTCTCAGTCGGACGCGACGTCCGCCACGGCGTCCGCCCCGTCTGAGGCGGCGGTCGGCGCGGAGGTAGCCTTGAACCGGACGTTGTCGGTGAAACGCCAGACATGACGCGGGCGGTAGATGCCCACGTCCTTCGTCCGGGACTTCACGCGGAAGGTGTACAGCAGCCGGTGATAGTCGTACGAGAAACCGTCTCTCTTGTGCGCGGCGACGTCGAGCTTGTAGGTACCCTCGACGAGGTCGAGCCGCTCGATGACGAACTCCACTTCGCCGCTCCCCCTGAGCGAGGCGGATTCCAACTCCTCGATGTCGGTGTTGGTACCGAAGCAGCAGACGCCATCGCTGCTGAAGATGCTGATGCCGAACGCGAAGTCCTGTACAGGCTGGACGGCCCGGATCTTCATCCGTATGGTCATCCGGTCGCCCGTGTGAAAGACGTGACCGGCGCCCCGGTCACCCTCGAGCGTGACCTCCTCAATCCGGACAGCCCCCGAGCCCCAGCGCCCCTCGTTGGCGGTGAACATGTTCACCAGCCCGCTTTCCTCGTCGACCTCGGCGTGCTCGCCTTCGGGGGGCGGCGGCGTCTGCTCGGCGGGCACCGGGTCGTCCGCCGCCTCCTCGGGCGGGACCTCAGGCTCGGACTCGGGCATCGGCGCCGCGGCGTCCTCGTCGGCAGTCTCGCCCGCGTCATCGGCCTGGACCGAAGCTTGCGCCTTCGCGTCAGCGGCGGCCAGCAATTCGTCCTCGAGCTGCTCGACATCGGCCAGATACATCTGGACGACCCGTTTCGGATCACCCGAGGTCTTGCACTCGCCCGATTCGAGCCACACCGCTTCGTCGCAGAACCGCTCGACCATCGACAGGCCGTGCGTCACCAGCAGAATCGTCTTGCCGCGTCGCTTGAACTCCGCGAACTTGTCGAGGCACTTCAGGCTGAAGCCTTCGTCACCAACCGCGAGGACCTCGTCGACCAGGAGGATGTCGGGGTCGACGTGCACCGCCACGGCGAAGCCGAGCCGCATGTACATGCCGGACGAGTAGGTCTTCACCGGTGCATCGATGAACTCCTCGAGCTCGGCGAACTCCACGATCTCGTCGAACCGGCGCGTGATCTCGCGGCGGGTCAAGCCGAGCATGATGCCGTTGATGAAGACGTTCTCGCGGCCCGAGATCTCCGGATGAAAGCCGGCTCCCAACTCGATGAGGGCCGAGACCCGCCCGTCCACGGTGACCGCGCCCCGGGTGGGTTTCGTGATGCCGGCCACGAGCTTCAAGAGGGTGCTCTTCCCGGATCCGTTGCTCCCGATGACGCCATAGGACACCCCGCGCGGCACCTGGAGCGACACGTCGGTGAGGGCGGAGAACGACTCCTCGGGGCGCAGCTGCGCCACGAGGCTGCCCGTCAGCAAGGCGCTCTTGAGCGTCGCGAACTGCCGGCTGTGCCCATGCCGCCGGTAGATCTTCGTGACGCGGTCGATGTCGATCGCGGGGGTGGTCATGAGGCCCCCCGAAGGAGACAGAAGACAGGAGACGGGAAACAGGAGCGCATCGCCCTCACACCTCCTCCGCGAACGAATCTCGCAGGCGGTCGAACAGGGCGTAGCCGAACAGGAACAGAACCAGCCCCGCCGCAGCCAGCGCCAGCAGCCACTTCCAATGCCCGAAGGGGCCGTCGTAGAAGAGGATCTCCTGATAGGAGATGGCCAGGTGGGCGAACGGGTTGAGGTCCATGATGGCCTTGCCCCGGTCCGACAGGAACGACATCGGATAAATGATCGGTGTCGCGAAGAACCAGAGCGTGAGGAGATTCGCCAGCAGGTCCTTGATATCCCGAAAATGGACCGTCAAGGCTGACAGCACCATGGCGAAACCCAGGGTCAGGATGAACTGCACCGCCACCACGAATGGAAACCAGACCAGCTCGGCCAGCCTGACCGGCACCGCATAGTAGATGAGGAATCCTGCCAGAATGGGCAAACCGAACAGGAAGTGGAACATGTTCGAGATGACGGCCACGATCGGGAGGATCTCGGCCGGGAACATGACCTTCTTGATCAGGTTGCCGTTCATGATCAGGACGTTGGCACCATCCGACAATGAGGAGGAGAACCAGGTCCAGGGCAGCAGCCCACAGAAAAGGAAGACCGCATACGGCTCGAGATCGACGATCTCGCCGCGGGGCATCACCGTCGTGAACACGAAGTTGTAGACGAGCAGGAGCAGAAGCGGATTGACGAACGACCAGAAGACCCCGAGTACCGAACCGCGATACCGGGCTTTCAGCTCGCGGGCGACGAGTGTCTGGATGAGCCCCCGATACCGGAGGAGCTGTCCGAGGTTAGACAGCATCGACCTGGAGCACGACCGCCGTCACATTGTCGGGACCGCCCCCGTCGTTGGCGCCCTGGATAAGCGCCTCGCAGATCTGGTCGAGGGTGGCGTCCCGGCCAAGCACCTCGCCGATCTCGTCGTCGCTGAGCACCGCGAACACCCCGTCTGAGCAGAGCAACAGCCGATCGCCCGCCTGGAGTTCGAGCTCCTGCAGTTCCACCTCGAGCTCCTCGGAGCCGGACAGGGCCCGCGTCACGATGTTCCGCCAGGGGTGCTGACGCGCCGCCTCCTCGGTCAGCGCCCCCACCCGGATCTGCTCCTCGACCCAGGAATGGTCGCGGGTCAGCCGCTCGAGCGCGCCGGCGCGGAGCCGGTAGCCGCGGCTATCGCCGACGTGAGCCAGTGTCGCCACTCCGTCACCGGCGAGCATCGCCACCGCCGTGGTCGCCATGCCACGTAGTTCGCTCGAGGCGGCAATCTGCGAGGCAAGCCGACGGTTTCCCATGCGAAACCCCGCCTGCAACCGGTTCGCGTTGACGGTGTGCTCGAGATCGAAGGGGATGGGCCAGGTCTGATCCGGCGACATCGTCACCGTGGCCTCGACAAACGTGACGATGCCGTCGACCGCCGCTTCAGACGCCACCTCGCCCGCGGCGTGGCCCCCCATTCCATCGGCGACGACATAGAGCCCCAGATCGTCGCGCACCGATAGATTGTCTTCGTTGGCGGACCGGCGCAGCCCTTTGTCGGTCGCGGAAGCAGAGGAAAGGCGCATCGCTTGGAAGACCGGCCGGGCAGCCGCCTGGGCCGCCGGCTCGCGAGACCGTGCTGCCCGCATTGTCACCCACACACGGGTGGGATCCAAGCGGTGGGCGAGAAGACGGTCGCGTCGGGCGTCAGCCCCGAATCCTGGCGCGACCAGCGACCTGGAGCCGAGTGAGAGACTTCAGCAGCGCCAGGCGCGCGCGCTCGAAGTCCATGTCGACCACTGGCTGGTCGAGGCGGCCCTGTGCTCGTCCCTGAGCCTCCTCCGCCCGAGTGACATCGATATCCTCCGCCGTCTCGGCGATCTGCGCCAGCACCGTAACCCGGTCGGGCTGCACCTCGGCGAAACCGAAGGACACCGCCACATACGAGGTCTCGTCACCCCGGCGATACCAGAGCTCGCCGACCTGTAACATCGCCAGCAGCGGCGTGTGTCCGGGCAACACCCCGAAAGAGCCTTCGGCCCCGGGAACCAGGACTTCGTCCACCTGCTCGCTGACGACGGCCCGCTCGGGCGTGACGATTTCGAGCGTGAGATGGTCGGGTATGGCCATCTACGCCGCCTCGCTCTTCATCTTCTCCGCCTTCTCGAGGGCCTCTTCGATACCACCGACCAGGTAGAAGGCCTGCTCGGGGAGATCGTCGTGCTTGCCATCGACGATCTCCTGGAAGCCACGGATCGTATCGGCGATCGGGACGTACTTACCTTTCAGCCCCGTGAACTGCTCGGCCACGAAGAACGGCTGCGACAGGAACTTCTCGATCTTGCGAGCTCGGGCGACCGCCAGCTTGTCCTCTTCAGACAACTCGTCGATCCCCAGGATGGCGATGATGTCCTGCAGGTCCTTGTAGCGCTGCAGCACCTGCTTGACGTCCCGGGCCGTGTTGTAGTGCTCGGCGCCGATGACGTTCGGGTCGAGAATGTTCGAGGTGGACGCCAACGGGTCGACGGCCGGATAGATGCCCTTCTCGACGTAGGCGCGAGACAGGTTCGTCGTGGCGTCGAGGTGGGCGAACGTGGTGGCCGGGGCCGGGTCCGTGTAATCGTCGGCCGGAACGTAGATCGCCTGGACCGACGTGATCGACCCCTGCTTGGTCGACGTGATCCGCTCTTGGAGGGCGCCCATCTCGGTCGCCAGCGTGGGCTGGTAACCGACGGCCGATGGCATCCGGCCGAGCAGGGCCGACACTTCCGAGCCCGCCTGCGTAAAGCGGAAGATGTTGTCGATGAACAGCAGGACGTCCTTGCCCTCCGCGTCACGGAAGTACTCGGCGATGGTGAGCGCGGTGAGGCCGACCCGCTGGCGAGCACCTGGCGGCTCGGTCATCTGTCCATAGATGAGCGCCGCGCGTGACTTGTCGAACTCGTCGATGTTGACGACGCCGCTTTCGCGCATCTCCATCCAGAGGTCGTTGCCCTCGCGGGTCCGCTCGCCCACGCCACCGAACACCGACACGCCGGAGTGCTTGTTGGCGATGTTGGTGATCAGCTCCATGATGAGAACGGTCTTCCCAACGCCGGCGCCGCCGAAGAGCCCGATCTTGCCACCCCGAAGATACGGCTCGAGCAGGTCGATGACCTTGATCCCCGTCTCGAGCATCTCCTGCTCGGTCGACTGATCCTCGAGGGTCGGAGCGGGGCGATGGATGGGCCACCGCTCCTTGGTCCCGACCGGCTTGTCCGGGAAGTCGACCGGCTCGCCGAGGACGTTCATCACCCGGCCCAGGGTCTCGGGCCCCACCGGCACGGAGATCGGCTGGCCGAGGTCTACCGCGGCCACGCCCCGCTGCAACCCGTCGGTGGGCTTCATCGAGACCGCGCGCACGCGGTTCTCTCCGAGATGCTGCGCCACCTCGGCGATCAGGTCGATCTCGATCCCGCCCTGATCGGACTTCACATGCAACGCGTTGTAGATGGCCGGTAGATGTCCCTCGAACTCGACGTCGAGGACCGGGCCGATGATCTGCACCACCTTGCCGACTTTCTGCTCCGTTGCTGCTTCGTTCGCCATGTCTGCCTTCTGTCTACTTACTGTCGTGCTTCGCTCGTGCGCCTTAGAGCGCTTCCGCCCCGGAGACGATCTCGATGATCTCTCCGGTGATCTTCGCCTGACGGACCTTGTTCATGTAGAGGGTGAGGTTGTCGATCATCTCGCTGGCGTTGTTGGTGGCCGCGTCCATGGCCGTCAACCGCGCCGCGTGCTCGGCCGCCGCCGATTCCAGGAGGGCGCGGTAGAACTGCACCTCCACATGGCGGGGGATGAGACTGTCGAAGATGGCGGCCGGCTCCGGCTCGTAGAGGTAGTCGGGCAACTGCTCGCCCTCGACCGCGGCCACTTCCATCGGTTGAATCGGGAGCACCTGCCGGGAGATGACCTCCTGCTGGAGCACCGACTTGAACTCGTTGTAGACCACGTGGACCGAGGACACCTCGCCGTCGGTAAACGCCGCCGTCGCCTCCTTGGCGATGGCCTGGGCGTGGGCATACTTCAAGGAGGTGAAGATGTTCACCAGTTCGAACCGGATGTCGAAGCCGCGCCGGCCAAAGAAGTCGCGTCCCTTCTTTCCAACGAGGCCCAACGTCGGCGGTGTCGCGCCTTGCTCGGTGATGACCGTGCCCGCGGTCTTGATGATGTTCGTATTGAAGCTGCCGCACAGTCCCTTGTCGGCGGTCACCACAATCAGGAGTGACGGGCGCTCGGCCGCCTCGCCCTCGGGCTGCTGGAGCAACGGATGGGCGCTGGTATCGACCTGGGTCGCCAGACCGCTGAGCACCCGCTCCATCTGCGCCGCAAAGGGCCGGGCGCCCATCATGGCGTCCTGGGCCCGCCGGAGGCGCGAGGCCGAGATCGCCTTCATCGCCTTGGTGATCTGTTGGGTCGACTTGACCGCGCGGATACGTCGTCGGAGATCGAGTAGGGAAGGCACGCTGAGTCCTCTGTGCGCTGGTGATGAGCCCGCGAGCTAGGCGGCGGCCGTCTTGCGAGCCGCCAAGAACTGCTCGGTGAACTCCTTTAGCACCGCCTCGACGCGTCCCTTGAGGTTGTCGTCTAGCTGCTTCTTCTCGGTCATGTCCGCGAACAGCGACGGCTCGCGCCCCTCGACGAACTGATAGAGCTCGGTCTCATACGCGCGGCAGTCGGTCTCGGCGACCTCGTCGAGATACCCCTTGGTGCCGGCGTAGACGATCAACACCTGGTTGGCGACCGGCAGGGGCTGATACTGCGGCTGCTTCAGGACCTCGACCAGACGGCGGCCCCGGTTGAGCTGGTCCTGGGTGGCCTTGTCGAGGTCGCTGGCCATCTGCGCGAAGGCGGCCAGCTCGCGGAACTGCGCGAGGTCGAGTCGCAGCGTGCCGGACACCTGGCGCATCGCCTTGACCTGGGCCGAACCGCCGACTCGGGACACGGAGTTGCCGACGTTGATGGCCGGACGGACGCCCTGGTGGAACAGGTCGGACTCAAGGAAGATCTGGCCGTCGGTGATCGAGATGACGTTGGTCGGGATGTAGGCCGACAGGTCGCCCGCCTGC
>CAJWMX010000142.1 GCA_913043805.1 uncultured Acidobacteriota bacterium
GCACGAGCAGCGCCCCACTCGTCGAGGACGTCACCGTTGCCGAGAATCAGGCGCGCACCGGTGAAGAGCCGAAGTGCGGGCTCGTCGACCGTCGAAGGAAGGGGTGCGGGGGCGCAGGCCACCCCGACGGTCAGCATGCATGTCGCGACAGACGCCCGCACCGCGATCTTCACGGCAGCCCGTTCAAGATCTGGAAGTGACCTGGAACGTCCACCAGGTGTCGGGCCGTGGGGTGTCGATCGCCGGTGGCGTCCCCCCGCCACCCGGCTGCTGCGACTGCACCTCGGGCTTCTGCAGCTTGCGCATCCGGGCGGACCAGACCTGGTCGAGCCTGGACTGATCCATCTCGCGATTCAGATACACCGGGTAGACCACGCCGTCGAGGCGCAGACGACCGGGATGGTCCGCCTGCACCTTCGGACACCAGTACTTGTTGTCGCCGAACGAGCAACTGATGAACAACTCGCCCTCTGGCGTCGCCATGCAGTTCACATTCACCGAGTGGGGACGCATGGTGATGCTGATCTGGATCTGGCAGAGCGACACGTCGTTGGCGAAGCTCCAGTCGGTGATCGGATCATCGTTGGCGTCGCCGAGTAGGACGAACCCGGGTGTGGTTTCGCACGGACAGTTCACCGTCCAGGCCACCCCGCCGACGAGCAGCACGAGCACCAGGGTGGCGCCCACGCCGAGCAGCGCCTTCTTCAACTTGGACGGACCTCTGTCTGCACTCATCTGTCTCCTCCTGACGTCGGCGACCTACGCGCCATCGAACTGAATCTCGACCAGCACCCCGTTCAGCCAATCGGGCAACCACGCAGGTGCGGTCGGACGGAGTCGCGAAAAGACATCGTGGGTGCGATCCGGATCGTTCTCGATGGCCCGCGCACGCCCACGACGGGTTTCACCCTTGATCTCGACCCTGACCTCCGCGCCCTCGCCACGCAACTCACGCCACCAGCGCCCATCGGCCCCGGCGTAGACGAAACCGTTCTCTTCCAGATAGTTCACCCGGATGGCCTTCGCGCTGGGCAGCGTGATCAGCATCACCCGCTGGGCTCTGGCGCCCTCGGGCGTGTCCTGCAGCTCCGCCGTCACACGGGCGTTGGCGAACGAGGCGAAGGCCAGGAACCCGCCGTAGAGCACCACGACGCCGACCGCCCCCCAGAGCCAGATCATCCTCTTCACGGGCTGCTAGGGCAGCGCCAGGGCGACGAGCTCGGCGATGTTGTCTTCGTCGAGCGCGCTCACCACGATGTGCTGCTTGCCGTTGGCCATGTAGGTGATCGGGAACCCGGTGGTTGGCCCCGCCAGTTGTATCTCATGGACGACCCCGCCGGTCGCCTTGTCATAGGCCCGGAGCAGCGGCGCGCCACGCGCCCCCTCGCCAGAAAACAGCAACTCCGAGGTGACCAGCAGCCCCGACCCCTGGGTGGGCGTGCCCGTCCGCGGAATGTCGATCCCCTGCAGGTCCGGATGCTCGCTGATGTAGCGTGGCGTCTCGCCGTGCGGCACCTGCCAGAGGATCTCGCCCGCGTTCAGATCGATCGCGGTGATGCGTCCGTAGGGCGGCTTGATCAGAGGCAGATCCCGAACCCGCGGGGCGCCTCTGGCGAACGAGATGTGATAGCGGACGCCGGTGTTCTCGGTGCCTTCGGTGAGCGCGAACAGCTGCAAGCGCGTGGCCGACGGGACGAAGAGTACGTCCTCCACTGGATCCACCGCGCCACCCGGCCAGTTGACGCCGCCACCGGCGCTGGGCAGCGCGAGGGTCCCCTGGTTGCCGCCCTCCTCCACGAGCGACGGCGGTGTGTAGAGCGATCCCAAGCGGAAGTCCTCGGCGATCTGGAGCGCCTCGGCCCTGAGCTCGGGCGTGAAGTCGATCAAGTCGTCCTCGAGCACGCCCTGGCGCTCGAAGGCGGGGGGCCTGGTCGGGAACGGTTGGGTGGGCGCCGTCCACTCGCCCGGCACGTCGGATTCCGGCACCGGGCGCTCCTCGATGGGCCAGACCGGTTCTCCAGTCTCCCGGTTGAGCACGTAGGCGAAGCCCTGCTTCGACAGCTGCACCACGGCCTTCACCGGGGCGCCATCCACCTCGATGTCGACGAGGATCGGCGCGGTCGGAATGTCGTAGTCCCACAGCTCGTGGTGCGTGAACTGATAGTGCCACCGCCGCTCGCCGGTCTCGGCATCGAGCGCCAGCAGCGAATTCGCGAAGAGGTTGTCGCCGGGACGATAGCCGCCGAAGTAGTCGTTGGTAGCGGTTTCGGTCGGGATGTAGAACAGCCCCAGTTCCTCGTCGACCGTGACCGGCGCCCAGTGCCCGACGTTGCCGGTGTACTTCCAGGAGGCCTCGAGCAGCTCCGGATGCTCCTCGACCCAGGGATGGGTTCCCGTGCCGACCTCCCAGAGCAGCTCATCGGCTGTCAACCAGGTGTCGACCCCGAACTCGCCTTCCTTCGGCACCGTGTTGAAACGCCACAGCCGTTCTCCGGTACGGACGTCGTAAGCCACCACGTCGCCCGGCATGTTCATGGGCCACACCTCGTTGGGTGAGGCGCGGGTCGGGACACTGCCGGTGTGCAGCGAGATCGACGCGACGATGGCGTTGCCGAGAATCGCCGCCGGGGAGGTATTGGCGACCCGACCCGCCCGCAGGGAGGCCGGCCGCTCGTCCCAGCGGAGGTCGTCCATCATGTCGATGACCCCACCGTCGCCGAACGATTCGACGCGTGCGCCCGTGTGCGCGTTCAACGCCACCATCTGGTAGCTCGGCGTCACGACATAGATGCGATCGTCGCCGGCACCATCGGTCCAGTAGGTGACACCGCGGCCGGCACTCCTGGCCACCGGCTCGATGATGTCTCCCCACCGCTGCTCGTTGTCACCCGGCTGCCAACCCCAGACCGGCTCGCCGGTGGACGCATCCAGCGCGATCACGTTCCGCTGGTTCCCGATCGTGGTGTACATGATGCCGTTGACCACGATCGGGCTGATCTGCGTCCGCCCCGAGGGCGGCGGCGCCCCCTGATCCCGCGCGCTCCAGCGCCAGGCGACCTCGAGCTGGTCGACGTTGTCGGCGTCGATCTGGTCGAGCGGCGAGTAACGAGTCGCGCCGGCGTCGGCACCGAACAGGCCCCACTCTCCATCGGCGGCGCCGGTCTGCGCGGCGACGGGGTTCGCCGCCAGCACGGCGGCCATCACGCTCGCCGTGGTCATCAGAGTTACAGGAACAGAGAGCCCCGTACGCATGACGTGTCTCCTCTTGCGGGATCCAGGATCTGTGAGAGACCAGATTGTAGCCCGAGGACCGTCGGCTGACGGCCGAGCTGAGACGCTATCTCGACGCCCAGGGCCGTCGGTCGCGCCCAGCTCGAGTAGCACGTCGACCGCGTTCGGGCCCGACCAGTCCGTGCTCACTCCCACCAACCCCACACGTCTCGAGGCGGCCTGCGCGAGGGCGAGCGGCGTCCGGCCGGCGCCGTTCCTGGCGTCGAGTGCGGCGCCCTGCTCCCGCGCATGTCGGCGGCATTGACGTCAGCACCCAGCTCCACGGCCACCTTGATAGTCTCGACCGCCAGTTGCGCCTCGCGTCCCGGATCGGGCCTCGACATGACGAAGCGAGCCCGGTCGCTGGCGCCTTGCAATGCGGCAATGAGGGGCGGCACCAGCCCACCCACCGCTCGGGTCGGGCCTACGCCACCGGCGCGCTCGCTGACCCGGTCCAAGGTTTCGAGCGTGGTCAGCCGCGGGTCGGCACCGGCGTCAACCAGCAGACGCATGATCTCCGGCTCGCGGTAGTGCGCGGCGAACCAGAACGGCGTGGCGCTCTCATAGCGTGCCTTGAGCACCCAATCCTCGCTCGACCGACGGCCAGGGGAGCCACGCTCGAGACGCACGTTCGGGTTGGCGCCGTGCTCCAACAGGAACGCCGCCAAATGGCCGTGACCGCTGTGCACGGCCAGCACCAGCGGAGTGGATCCGTTGGCGGCCGGCGTGTCCACGCCAGCGCCTCCGGCCAGCAACAGCCTGGCCGACTCGATGTCGCCATGGCGCCCGCGAACAGCAGCGGGGTAAAACCGCCGAGGTACTCCAGCACCGCACCGTCGAACGTGCCGCCGAACACCCCCTCGTTGCTCATCAACCGGGGTCGGGTTCTGGAACGCGCCGACACGTCGGCGCCGGCCGGCCTGGGACCTGTCCGCCCACCGTGAACCGCTCGAGCAGAGCCCCGTCCAGACTCACCTCGATGTCGTGGGAAATGTCGAGACCGCGAGGAAACTCGACGTAATTGGTCTGCAGCTTGATCTTGATGAGTCACTCACCCGATGTCGGGAACGTGTGCTCGATCGCCGTGCCCCCACGCGACCCGAACGGCAACGCCTCACTCTGATAGAACTCCTGGTCCACCCTGAGCGGCACGTCGTAGGTGGCGATGACCTCGCCCCGGGGCGCCGCGCCGACGGCCAAGGCCGCCACCTTGTGGGCGGCCGAGATGTAACGCTCCATCAACACTGGCGAGAACGAGAGCGCCCCGGCGTTGTTGTCGAAGCCGTGCTCGTCGGGTGCGTCGCCGGACAGCAGCTCGGCCACGTCGACATCGAGGTCCAGGAGATCCCGGATCGCGTTGCGATAATGAGTCTGGTTGAGACGCTGGAACGCCTCCGTACGCCCGGGGTCGAGGCTCGAGACGGCGGCCCGATCGAGCTCGTCCTCGAGCTAGGAACGAAAACCGTCGTAGACCGCCTTCCCGGGGCGCGGCCGCGGCGGCGGCATCGCCCCTACCCGCATCTTGCGGACCACCTTCTCCAGCAGCTCGGCGTGCTGGCCAACGTTGGCCAGATCGACCGCATCCAGCTCGAGGTCGGCGGTCTTCAGCCGCTCGTTGTAACAGGTGACGCAGTAGCGGTCGAACAGCGCCTGCCGCTCGGCCACTTCGGCCGCACGGGATCCGCCTGGCTGCGCAGACTGGCCGGCGGCGCTCAGATAGATCGAGCCACCGAGCAGCACCGACACGCCGGTGACGGTAAACCGCTGCGTCATCTGCACCTTACCACCACTAATGGTAGGCCCGGACCGCACTAAAACCAAGAGCCCAGATCGACCAGCCGGATACTCGGCGACCGCTACTCCGCGGCCTCGATCAACTCGTACGCCAGACCGTTCGGATCCTCCACCAGCAGCGCTCGCGTCTCCCCGAACGGATAGGGGCCTTCGAGGATCGGCACGCCGGTGGCTTCGAGGTGGGCGATCACGGCATCGAGGTCGGGATAGGTCAGTCCGACGTGGTCCACCACCTGCCCCCGAGACCGCGCCAGAGGCTGATCGTTGCCTTCGCCACACCGCCCGTCGCGACACTGACGCGGATACCAGAGCCAGCTGGCGTTGGCGACGCGGGCGTTGCCGGCCGGAATCCGCAACTGGCCCACCTCCATATAGGTCGGATAGGTCACCTCGCCGGTCGGCACGTCGCAAGGGTCCCAGCCATCGGGCCCGAAGTTGAACTCGGTGCTGAAACTGTTCTGGTTCTCGGGGAACGTGGCGCCCAGATGCTCGACATGCCAGTTCGCCGAGCAGAGCGGATCCTCGCCCCAGAAGTGCATGTGACTGCGGAAGCTGTCATTGCGACCGGCGGTGAACTCGACCAGCATGCCGTCTGGGTCGACGAGATAGCCGAAGTCGAGACCGGACGTGGCCGGGGGCGGCGGGTCTTCGGCCATCCGGGCGTCGATCTGACTCAGCGGGAGCAGAGCCTCGCCCAGCGGCAGCGCGAGAGAGTGCAGCGCCGTGTTGTCGCCGCCCGGTCCGCCATAGAGCGTGACCAGCTCGAACGCCTCGGAGTCGAGCGCCTCGAACCGGGCACGCGGCGCGTCGGTATTGGCCCCGGCGAAGGTCGAGCCAAAGGTCCAGAACCCGCTCTGGGGCTCGCTCCGCTGCAGCTCGCGATCGAAACCGCCCGGCGCCTGCTCGTCCACCTGGCTGTACAGCAGATAGATATCGTCGTAGAAGGCCGGGAACCCGGCGTAGGTCGTCACCTCACCCTCTGGCCAGTAGCTGCTGTACCACTCGAGCGAACGCTCGGGATCCACCGAGTTGATGTGGATGTGATGGAAGGTCGGCGCCGGGAGGCCAGTCGCGGGAAGCGTCGTCTCGGACGCGGTCCCGGCGGGTGACTCCTCGGGGGGCTCGGCCGGAGCGCAACCCGCCATGAGCGCGGCCAGCATGGGAAACACCGTCAACACCCCGAGTCGTCGCATCGCCGTTGACCTCCCTGTCGCGGTATCCGGATCAGACCACCTCTGGCCGAGGCAGGCAAGTGATCGACCTTGCCAGGAGGCTACGCCGGTTCCGCCTGCGCCTCGTTCGGCGCCTCCGGGCGTCGAACGAGCATCCTGCGGACATCCTCGATGATGACGTAGGCCGCCGGCACCAACACGAGAGTGATCACCGTGGCGAAGACCACGCCGAAGGCCAGCGAGATCGCCATGGGGATGAGGCTCTGCGTCTCCAGATCCGTCGACAGAAGGACCGGGACAAGGCCGCCAAAGGTGGTCAGGGAGGTCAGCAGAATCGGGCGAAACCTCGCCACGCCCGCCTCTCGGGCCGCTTCGAGGATCTCGCCGTGTACCCGACGCTTCCGGTTGATGAAATCGATCATCAGGAGACTGTCGTTGACCACGACACCGGCCAGCGCCACCAGGCCGAAGAGCGACACCAGGGTAAGCTCCGCCCCCATGATCACGTGGCCCCAGTAGGCACCTACCAGGCCAAAGGGAATGGCCGCCATGATGATGAGCGGCTGCACATACGACTTCAGTGGAATCGCCAGGAGCGTGTAGATGAGCAGCAGCGCCAGACCGAACCCCTGGCCCAACCCACTCAGGCTGTCCTGCTGCTCGCCGAGCATGCCCGCCAGGCGATACGTCACGCCAGAATGGGTTTGCATGATCTCGGGCAGGATCGTCGCTTCGAGATCCCCCACCACCTCGTTGGCCGACGCGCCCTCGCCGACGGCGGCCCGGACGTTGACGACGCGCTGGCGATCGACCCGCTGGATGATGGAAAAGCCTCTCCCCTCCTCGACGTCGGCCACCGAACGGAACGGCACCTCGCCGCCATCCGGTGTCCGGATCCGCATCCGGTCGAGATTGTCGACCGAGCGTCGATGCTCGAGCGGATAGCGGAGCATGACCCGCACATCGTGCCGGCCACGCTGGATGCGCTGTACTTCTTCGCCATAGAA
Organism: uncultured Acidobacteriota bacterium; assembly: GCA_913043805.1. Classification (GTDB taxonomy): domain Bacteria; phylum Acidobacteriota; class Vicinamibacteria; order Vicinamibacterales; family UBA8438; genus UBA2994. The sequence goes on from CAJWMX010000142.1 coordinate 7,244, forward strand.
AGCCTGACGCACCTGCCGCCCGAGGTCACGCTGCGACAATCCGAAGTGCGTCGCCACCGGCTTGATCCCCA
>CAJWMX010000143.1 GCA_913043805.1 uncultured Acidobacteriota bacterium
GACGATGAGCTGGGCAGGCGTCTTCTGCTCGAGGACCGGGTGGAGCTGCCCCGCCTCTATCTCGCCTGGCGCACGCCGGCGCTCTTCGCTGAGGACGATGCCGGGCTCGATATGCTGGCGGAGGTGCTGAGCGGAGGGAAGACCTCGCGGCTCTATCGGCGCCTGGTCCATGAGGAACGGGTGGCCACGGATGTCTCGGCCGTCCAGGGTTCGCGCGAGCTCGACGGGTGGTTCTCGATCACCGCAACCGCGGCGCCCGGGCATCAGTTGACCGATCTTGATCGGATCATCGGTGAGGAGCTCGAGCGTCTCGAGGCAGACGGACCTACCGACGATGAAATCGAGCGGGGACTGGCCCAGGTCGATGCGCAGTTCGTCTACCGGCTGCAGACGGTTGGCGGGTTCAACGGCCGCTCCGACCAGTTGAACGCCTACAACGTCTACACCGGCGATCCCGGTTTCATGTCGGCGGATCGCGACAGATACTCGGACGCCACGCCGGCGTTGGTGCGGACCCTGGCCGAGCGATGGCTCACCCCCTCGGCTCGCATTGCCTTGAGCGTCGTGCCTGAAGGTGCGGCCGCAGAGGCGTTGCGCGGCTCGAGCCCGGCGGTGGTGTCGTGACGAGTGCGGTCGATCGCTCTCGACTCCCCGTGCCTGGCGATCCACCGTCGGTGCGGTTCCCGTCGGCACGGGTGGCGCGTTTGTCCTCGGGCCTGGCGCTCCGTACGGTCGAGCATCCAGGCCCCCCCGTTGTGACGTGCGCGCTGAGCGTGCCGGTCGGATCAGCGTCCGATCCCGCCGACCGGCCCGGCCTGCTGGCGCTCACGGCCGATCTCTTCGACGAGGGGAGCCTGGCGCGACCGTCGCTCGAGCTCCATGGCGCGCTCGATCGGATCGGGGCCAGGCTCGGTACCGAAGTGGGTACCGATTCGACGACCGTGTCGCTCACCACGCTCAGCCGGTATGCAATCGACGGCTTGCGGCTGCTGGCCGAGATCGTCGCCGAGCCTCGTTTCGATCCCGCCGACGTCGAGCGGGTCCGTGACCTGCGACGCAGCCGCCTCCGCCAGCTGAAGACCGTGCCCGGGGCGGTTGCCGACCGCCTGTTTCTCGAGACGATCTTCGGCACCCATCCCTACGGGCATCCGGGGCTCGGGACCGACGAGGCGCTGGCGTCCATCGAGGCCGACCTGGTGCGCGACTTCCACCGCGACACGTTCCGGCTCGGGCCGGCCACCCTCGTGATCGTCGGGGCCCTGTCCCACGAGGAAGCCGAGTCGGCGGCGGCCGAGGCGTTTGGCGACGTGCCGGTCTCTCCCGCCTCGTCGGTCGTGGTCGACGCGGCGATGGTCCCCCCGCCACCCGCGCCCACGGGCCGGCTGTTCGCCGTAGATCGGCCGGGCGCGGTGCAGACCGAGCTGCGCATCGGCCATCTGGGCGTCCGGAGGTTGACACCCGAGTACCACGCCCTGCTGGCGCTCAACATGGTGCTCGGTGGGCAGTTCACCAGCCGGTTGAATCAGCGCCTTCGCGAAGAGCGGGGGTACACCTACGGGGTGCGGACGTCCTTCGACTGCCGGCGGGCGCCCGGACCGTTCTCCATGGACGGGAGTGTCCAGGCCGACGCGACCGTCGAGGCCGTGTCAGAAGTGCTGGGAGAGATGTCGGCGATCGGGCGAGATCGGCCGGTGACCGGCGACGAACTCGGTCTGGCCCGGGCGGCGCTGACCCGAGGGTTCGCACGCGGTTTCGAGACCGCGGGGCAGGTGGCCCGAGGGCTGACTCGGCTATTGATCCAGCAGCTCCCGCCGGACTACTACGACACGTTCGTGCCTCTGGTCGAGAAGGTTGACGAGGCCGCCGTGACCGAGGCGGCGTTGACTCATCTTCGGGCGGACGAGGCGATCGTGGTCGCGGTCGGGCCGCTCGAACAGTTCGGCGCCGGGCTCGAAGCGTTGGGACTCGGGCCGCTGCAGACCATCGATGGGTGATTCGCGCCATAATCGAGTCTGGTCTCGGACCATGCAGGCCATCCGCTTTCACGAGCACGGTGGGCATCATTGCCGCCACGCTCGCCGCGGCGACGATCTGGCTGTTGCTGACCGATCCGGTCACCGTCGCCGACGCGGTGAACGAGCAGGACGTGACGCCATTCGTCCGTCAGCTGGCGCAGGTCCTGTACGACGCCGTGGTTCGACTCGCCCGCTATCTGTAGGGAGGGGCTTCGCCCCCGCCGCGCCGCGTGCCCGTTAGGCACGTGTATTCCCCCGTTCCGAAACCTGTCCCTATAGGTGCTTCCGCAGGAACGTCACCAGCGCGTATCCGTCCATCCACTTGAACGGCGCCTTGCCGGTCGTGTAGTGACCACACGGCAGCACCGTGACTTCGTGATTGATCCCCCGGGCGGCGAAGTCTGCAATCAGCTGTTGCGACAGCCGGACCGGGAAGGACAGGTCGTAGCGCGCATAGACAAGCAGCGCCGGCCGGGAGCCGAGTCGGTCGATGTAGGGATGCGGGCTGATGGGCAGCCAGAGTCGCCGTAGCGACTCCAGATCGATGGCGCCCTCGAGGCCCGCACGGACATGCGCGGTCGACAGGCCTTCCCAGACCACATCGGCGAAGTACGGGGAGATGTGATTGAGCGCCGCCGTCCGCACGAGCGGCTCGTGCGCAGCCGTGAGCATGGCGAGGCAGGAGCCCAGACTCGTGCCCAGGATGCCGATTCGCTCGTAGCCCTGTGCTGCCAGCCAGCCGATCGCTCGGCGAGCGTCGAGGACCGCCTGCCGGTTCACCTGCAGCGTTCGTCCGATGTTGGGACTCACGATGTAGTCGGCGCGTACCAACTCCGGAGGCATCCGGCTGTCGTGATACGGCAGGCTCAGACGGAGCGCGCTGATGCCGACCCTGGCCAGAAGCTGGCACAGGCCCACGTGGCCCTCTTCGTCCGAGTTCCATTGCGGGAGCACGAGTGTCGCCCGACGCGGGCCTTGCGGCTGGTCGGCAGGGAAGTACCTGGCGGCGACGGTGTTGTTCTCTGCGTGCGGGGTCGTCAACGCGGTTGGGAACGCAAGCGTGTCACCCGTCAGCGCATAGTCGTCGCAGGATGGGGCCGAGAACCACTCCGGGTTGGTGAGCGCGGCGTCCGACCAGGCCGCGACCCGCGTCTCCGGCGCATCGCCGTCAGGCAGGCCGTCCAGCCAGTCCAGCCCCCACTCGAACGGTCGCACCACGCGGTTGGTGTCGACAGCGAGCAGGCGGCGTTCCCAGGCGTGGAAGAATCGAGCGAACATCTAGGCGCGGGGATCGTGGTCGGCGACCGACCGACGCATGATCTTACTCGCCCGCGGCGCCGACTGCGATGGGAGGACGCTCCCTCGGCCTCCAGCCGGCCCGGTGTAGCATGGAGCCATGAGTACGAAACATGTCGGCGTCCAAGAGGCGCGCCAGATGCAGTCCGAGGACGGCTACACCTACGTGGACGTCCGCTCGGTGCCGGAGTACGAACACGGACACGCCGAGGGGTCCCACAACGTGCCGCTCCTGCATCGGGACGCCCAGACGGGGCAGATGATGCCGAACGCGGATTTCCTCGTCGTCATGCAAGCCAACTACGCCACGGACGCCAAGCTCCTGATCGGGTGTCAGGTCGGCGGGCGTTCCGCGCGAGCTGCGCAGCTGCTCGCCGCTCAGGGCTATACCGATGTCGTCAACGTCAAGGGCGGGTTCGGCGGGCATCGTGACCCGGCGACCGGGCAGGTCGTCGACGAGGGGTGGGCGCCGGCCGGGTTGCCGGTCGAGAGCGGCGATTCCGAGACCGTCGGCTATGACGCTCTTCGGTCGAAGGCCGGCGGGGCCTAGCAGCCCGTGGTGAAAGCCCCGCTGCATTCGAACGGCGCTGAATCACGCGTGAACTGCGTTCCTCCTCGGTCGAAAATGGCCTATTTGCTCCCTCGTCGCGCCTTGTCACGCGCGCCCAGCGCCGTTCTTTGTGCGACGCGGGGTTTCACCACGGGCTGCTAGCCGCCGGCGAGGACGGCCTCGCAGGCTTCGGCGACCGCCAGCAGCTGGTCGGTGTGCTGGCGCCGGCCCACCAGCTGAAGCCCCACCGGCAACCCGTCCGGGGTCATGCCACACGGAATCGACACGGCAGGATGTCCGGTGGCGTTGAACAGCTGCGTCAGTCGCAGCATCACGTTCCGGAGCGATTCTCGGGCCGATCCGAAGTCGACCACCTCCGTCCCGAGCGTGTGAGCCGGGATGGCGAGGGCCGGAAGCACGAGCGCGGACTGGCCCTCGAGTGCGGCGTCGGTTGCCTCCCTCAGCACCTGTCGACCCCGTTCGGCGCGGACATGGTCTTCCGCCTGGACATAGCGACCCAACTCGAGTCGAAGACGGACCCCTGACGTGTAGCGCTCGGCGTGGTGTTCGAGTCCGTCGGCGTGCATCGCCGCCGCTTCGGCGAGCACGAGGTGCAAACACACGGCGGCGGTGTCGGCCGCGTGCGCGATCGGCGTGTCGGATACCAGCCAGCCGGCGTCGTCGAGGCAGGTCAGCGCCTGCTCCGTGACGGTCCTGACGGATGGATCGAGCAGATCGAAAAAGTACGGCCTGGGGCAGCCCAGTCGCCCGTCGGTCGGTACGGTGGGGGAGGCGCCCGGGCCCTCGTCGCGGATGGCGTGGTAAATGAGGCGGGCGTCGGTGACCGACCGAGCCAGCGGACCGACATGGTCGAGCGTTGGCGCCAGGGGGATGACCCCGTCGCATGTGATCTCGCCAAACGTCGGCTTGAGCCCGACCAGGCCGCAGGCGGCTGCGGGGATCCTGACCGAGCCCCCGGTGTCGGTGCCCAGCGAGGCGAATGCGAGTCCGGCCGCCACCGAGACCGCCGACCCACCGCTCGACCCACCTGGTGAGCGTGACTGATCCAGCGGATGGAGGGCGGGGCCGAACGCCGAGTCTTCGCCGGTCGTGCCGAACGCGAACTCGTGGAGATTGCAGGTGCCCAGCACCACCGCCCCGGCGGCACGCAGCCTGGCCACCACCGGAGCGTCTCGCGAGCTTGGCGTTCGAGAGGTGACGGCCGAGGCGGCCGTGGTCGGCGCTCCCGCGACCCTGAACAGGTCCTTGATTGAGAGAGGGACGCCGTGCAGCGGGCCGCGGTAGAGCCCGGCGGCGATTTCGCGAGCCGCCTCGTCAGCCGCGCTGCGCGCCTGGTCGTGGAGCAGGGTGGTAAAGGCGTTCAACGGACTCGCGGCGGCTCGGGCCAGCAACTGTTCGGTCAGCTCGACGGGGGAGACATTGCCGCCGGCGAGCGCCGGCGCCAGTTCGTGGATCTGGCGATGCGTCCAGGTATCGCTCATCGGGGCTCCGCCGGTCGGGTCGGGGCTTCGTCGGAGTCGGTGGCTCGTTGCTGCCACTCCGCCGAGCGGAGCACGGTGGTTGCCTTGGCCAGCGCGCTGAGCAGCGGAGCGAGTTCCCCCAGTCCCCGGCGCTGGGCGTCGGCCCGCGCCGCCTCCAGCCACGTGTCGACCTTCATCCTGCCTCCGCGGGACGGCGGACCGCGATCGCAACGCCATCCCGCACCGGCAGGAAGCTCGTCGCGAGTCTAGAGTCAGCCGCCAGTCGGGCGTTGAACGCCGCGATCGCCGCCGTTTCCGCCGGGTCTCGACGTGGCGGGTTGACCAGGCTGGGTACGACCTCCCCCTCCCAGAGCACGTTGTCGGTGATCAGGAGACCGCCGGGTCGCAGCAACTCGACGAGTCGGTCGTGGAGCGGTTCGTACTGGAGCTTGTCGCCGTCGTTGAAGATCAGATCGAAGGGACCCGCGACCTTGTGGACCAGGCGGGCGGCGTCGCCGACCATGACGCTGACCTGGTCGGCAAGTCCGGCCGTGGCCAGATGCCCCCGGGCCAGCCCGGCGCGCTCGGCGTCCAACTCGATCGAGATGAGGCGTCCGTCCGGGGCGAGCGCGTGCGCCATCCATAGCGCCGAATAGCCGTTGGCCGTACCGATCTCGAGGACGCTCCTGGCGCCGCTGGCGACCACCATGGCGTGTAGCAGTGACCCGACGATGGAATCGATGTTCGGAAGGCCCAACGCCGCCCCCTCGGCGGCCACCGTCTCGAGCAGCGGCGTCGGACGGTCGAGGCCGGCCAGGTAGCGTTCGATCTCGGGGGCGACGATCTGCATGCTCGGTCCCTTCAATCCTCATCCTCGTCGAGCATCCGGCGGAGTCGTTCTGCGTGGGTCGCGAGAAAACGTCGGTCCTGTTCCCGGTTGGTGGCCGCCTTTGAACGGATGATCTGGCTCAGTCGCGCTACCGGGATCTCCACCCCATCGACCAGGAAGGTCCTCCGCTCGGCCCACACATCGTCGAATGCGAACGCGGAGATCTCGAGGGACAGGTCGAGGACCAGTTCCCCAGGGCGCGTCGCGCGGGTCGTGAGGCGCTCGGCGACGACTCGCTCCGGGTCGCCGCCTTTCATCTGCAGGCCAAGCCGGCCACAGGCGTCCCACGCGCGCGTCAGATTCTCGCCGTCCAGTGGCAACAACAGGTCGAGGTCGCCGGTGTCGAACGGCTCGGCCGGATCCAGGGTATGGAAGTTCGCTCCACCGACGCCAACCACGACATAGCGCACCGCGGTCTCGGCCAGCGCATCGGCCAACCGGACCGACGGGACCATCCAGGGTGGTACGCCGTGCGTCTCCGGCTCACGCTCACTCACCGGTGGATGCAGTTTGCCCCCGCTCCAGATACCGTTTGAGCGACTCCAGCGAGTCGGTCCATCCAGCCGAGATCAGGGCGTAATACCGCTGCCACCGCTCGCCATTTTCCGAGCCGCTCTGTCGAACCGTCAGTCGGGTGGCTGGACCCTCGACGCGACAGCTGACTTCCAGCGCCATCGGGCCGAGCGGCTCCGACTGGGGCGGGAGCCAGTAGGCGTCGGCGAGAAAGAACTCCTTCTTTGGACGAAACTCCATCACCGTGCCGTAGAAGACGCCTCCCAGCGTACCGAGTATCTGATCGCTGAAGGGGGTCGACCGCCATTCCAACGCATAGACGCCGAGCGGGCGCGGGGCAGTGACCGACCGTACGGCGTCCCACCACTCGTCGAGCGCCTCCGGGTCGAAGAACGCCGCCAGCACGGTGCCGGGGGCCGCGGTGATCACGACCGAGTGCTCGAAGGTCAGGGGAGGAGCAGCCATCAGTGGAACGCCGCCCGATGGTATCGGTCGGCCCCCGGCTCAGTAAAGGAGATAGCGACCACGAGTGTGTCGGAAGGCG
>CAJWMX010000144.1 GCA_913043805.1 uncultured Acidobacteriota bacterium
ACTCGCGGCGTCGGATGACCGGCAGCGAGTGCACCGCGGGAGCCTACTGATCGCCCGCCACGTTGACCCGGATGCGGTACAACCCGGTGCGGGCCGTCATGTAGAGGGTGCGGCGGTCGTCATCGCCGAAGGCGACGTTGGCCGGGACCTCCGTCGGTTTGATCGTGCCGAGATGGCGTCCGTCCGGAGCGATGACCCAGACGCCTCCGGGGCCGGTGGCCCACAGGTTGCCCTGTGCGTCCACCTTGAGCCCGTCTGGCGCACCTGGCTCATCCACGCCGCTGGCGTCGAGCAGCAGCTCCGCCTCTCCGAGCGTTCCATCCGCCTCTACGCCGTAGGCGTTCCAGAAACCGGCAGCGCTGTCGGCCACATACAGCCGGGACTCGTCGGGCGCGAACGCGATCCCGTTTGGCCCTTCCTGGTCGGCCAGACGGGTTACTTCACCATCGGGAGCGAGGCGATAGATGCCGTTGACATCCTGAGCCCGATCGTCGGGCGTGGGCAGTCCGTAGGGAGGATCGGTGAAGTACAACGTGCCGTCCGAGTGATAGTCCAGGTCGTTCGGGCTGTTGAAGCGCCCGCCCTCGAAGGTGTCGACCACGACGCTTCGGCTGCCGTCGGCCGCGATCCGCGACAGCCGCCCGTTGAAGTGTTCGGTGAAGACGATGTCTCCGGCGGGATCAACGGTGATGCCGTTCGAGCCGACCAGACCGCTCTCGTACTCGCCTTCGAAGACCGGTGCCAGGAAGTCGCTGACGGTTCCGTCCGGCTCCCACTTGACGATTCTGTTGCCCGGGATGTCGCTGAACAGCAGAAAGCCGTCGCCATCATCGACCCAGACCGGTCCTTCCGTGAAGCCGAAGCCGTCAGCGAGGTGTTCTATCACCGCGTCGGTCGACACCAGTGCGTCGAAGGCCGGATCCAGCCGCTCGATTGTCCCGGCGCTTGGCGTTGGCTCGGGCGGGGCTGCCGCCTCTTCGACGGGCTCGGGGTCGCCCCCGCCGCCACACGACACGGCGACCGCCAGGATCGCCACCAAGCACAATCTCTGCATTGCGTTCTCCTCAGGTCGCGTTCTTAGTCCAGCGTGACGAACGCGAGTGCGTAGTTGGGGTTCATCGGAATGACCAGCTGGTTCTGCGACGAGTCGTAGCACATGGACGCGGCACTCGGGATACCCGACGCGATGATCTCGGCGTTCCCGCCGGGCGGAATCCGGGACACACTCCCGAAGCGGACGCTACTCACGTACTTGGTGCCATCGGCGGTGACCACGACCCCGTCACTGCCCCCTTCGGCGCTCTGCTCCGTCCGCACGACCGAACCGTTCTGGTCGTAGGTGATGACGGCGTTGTCGCCGACGTTGACCACGACGATGTTGCCGTCCTGGTCGATGGCGACGCCATTCGGAGAATTGAGGGGAGCGCCCTCCGCGAACAGCGAGGCTTCGCCGTCCGCCGTGATCTTCCACATCTGGCTGGCTGGCCGCGTGTTCGACGCGTACACCGTGCCATCGTCGGTCACCGCGATGCCGTTCAGGAGCGTCGAGTCCGGGACGGGGATGGAACGCAGGGGGCGGCCCGTCTCGAGGTCGAAGAGCTTCACGTGCCTGGAATCAACGGTATAGAGGACGCCATTGCTGATGGCGCTGCCAAGCGGATCGTGGAGCTCCAAACCGTCCCGGCTGGCACCAATCCACTTGGGGGTGTGGACACTCCCGTCAGGATGGATGAGCGAGACGTAGCCATCGTTGTCGTTCGGTTCGGTCCGGTTGCCGGCGTTCATCGCCAGAATCAGGTTCTTGCCCGGGTCGAACGTGCAGCTCTCAGTGAAGTGAAAACTGCCATATACCTTCACGTTGTCCGACATCGGCCGCCACTCGCCGGCTTCGCTCCTTGCGCCGATCGGGTCACCGGCCGAGAAGTCCTGGGCGGTGGCGGGTACTGCGGCGGACATAGCGATGCAGGCCACTTGTACGAATCTCGAACTCATTGCTCCCATCGTTCCTCCGTTCGTTGTGCTTTCCGTCAATGGCACCGCTGCTCGCGGCACAGTGTGAAGTTGCGGGTGTGGGCAAACGCGATGATAGTCGCCCCCAGGACCGTCGTCACCTTCTCGCCCGTTTCACCAAGGCCGTCATGGCCGAGAATCACCGCGAGCGAGAGCACCATCAGTCCGATTAACCCGGTCGCGAAGACCGTCACACGCTTGTGCTGGCGACACCCCAGCCCCAGCGCCAGCAGGCTGGTGGGCAACACCGCGAAGAGAAGAGCGAAGTGAAACAGCTCATCCTCGAGCACCGTTGCGCTCAGCGCCGGCAACAGCGCGATCGCGACCGGGGTGACGAAGCAGTGGGCGGTGCAGACGAGCGAGATACCGATGGCGGCCTTGTCGATGGTCGCCTGTGACGTCTTCATGGTCGTTTCCTGACTTCAGCCAACAACTGGATACGAGCGGAGGATTCGAGCTCCCACCCCGAACGCGAGCAGCATCGGTAGGGCCAGCCCCACGATGCCTGCGGACACACGCCCCAGAATCTCGCCGAACGACTCCTCCTGGTACTCGAATACCGGGATCGCGTCATAGTCGGCGGTGGTCATGGTCGCCCGGGCCGAGACCTTGGGAATGAAGTAGCTGCGCAACTCATCGTGGTAGCGGTCGACGACGCCCAAGAAATGCTGGTAGCGGGCCAGACCGGTACCCGCGATGTCGTTCAACGCTTCCTGCGCGACGACTGCTGGCGATAGCCACTTCAGACGGTTCACCAGAGTTTGCTGTCGGAGAAGCTGGCCGTCGTAGCGTTCGAGTACGGGGGCCATGGCCCGCTCCACGTCTTCGCGGACGGCATAGGAGCGGAGCGTGAAGTCGTTCGGGTCCGGCTGCTCGCCTTCCGGCAGGTACTCGGGATGGTCGGTGTAGTACTGCGAGAGCACCTCGGCCGACCGCGCGTTGGCATCCTCGGTCGCCGTTCGGAGCGCCTGCACCAGCTCGACCCTCGAGGGAATCGGGTAGCTGGTCGTCACGACGAGGTTGACCGCCGCTGGAGTGATCACCACGACGACCAGCCAGATGCCCGCCAGCAGCATGGCGTTGGTGGCCGAGCCCTTGCCCAGTGCATTGGCGGCCACCGCCAGACCGAACCACAGCAGGCTGTAGGCCGCGACGACTGCCATCCAGAGCAGCAGTGCGTCCATGGAGGCCAGGGCGCCACCCGCGGCGGTGTACCCGGCTAGCGAGAACCCAAGTGCCAGCGCCAGGACGACGAGAGCTCGGAGCGCGATCTTGCCGAGTGCCAGTGTCCACAGCGGCAGGGGCTGAGACAGCAACATCGCCATGGTTCCCTGTTCGCGCTCTGAGCTCAGGAGGTCGTAGCTGAGGGCCAGAATCAGCAGGGGCAAGAGATAGACCACGACGAAGGCCAGGTCGAAGCGGCCGGATAGCAGGTTGCTCGGGTTCTCGAGCTCGTGGGTGTTGAGAAACGACTGCTTGCTGTTGGTCGAGACCTGAAAGTAGTAGGGATACAGGTCACTCTGTCCAACCGACAGCGGCGCCAGCGGGGCCGGAGGCAGATAGGCGTAGCGCCGTCCCATCGAGCCCCCGACCGAGTCTGGACTGAGCGGATTACGGAATCGGCTGGCGGGCTCCTGACCGCTTTCGACAAAGGCCCGGTGCCCGGCCAAACGGTCGCGTTCCTCGTCCAGCGCCATCGCGATGTTCTCTCGCTGGAAGGCCGACCAGGTGGCGCCGTTGTACACGCCATACAGGCTGATCAGCGCCATGAGGCCGGCCAGTACCCAGACCGTGCGGTCCGCCGCCAGGTTCGTCCATTCGTGCCGGATGATTCGACCGAGCACCAGCTGTCTCCTGGATCAGACGGGGCGAAGAGCCGAGGCGGCTCGCATCGCCAGGGTCAGGGCCACGGCGAGCCAGGCGAACAGCAGCAGGATGCTCAGGCGGTGGTTTGCGAGAACCCACCCGACCGACGGCGCCTGATAGTCGAACTCGGGGACGCTTGCCCAGAGGCCGGCTTCCGCCACGTAGCGCCCGGCGCCGGCATTCTGGGCGATATCCTCGTTCATCCGCCCCACATACATCCGTCGGTACTCTTCGGCGGCCTCGGAGAAGTGGCGGTGTTGCGCCACGTCGGTGCCCGCCAGGCCCATCGAGAGCGACTGCACCGCGAGCAACGGCGCCACGACCGCGCTCAGGCTGCGTACCCGGTTCTGGGATTCGAACGTGTCGTTCAGGCCGCCGTAGTAGTAGTCGAACACCTCGTTGCCCATCTCCTCGCTCTTCTGGAAGCGAAGCCCGGCGAAGCTGATCGGCAACTCGTCGACGCTGTCCACACCGTATTCAGCCAGGACCTCCTGCTGATAGGCGGCCATGCGGGCGTCGGTCGGGCTCTGGCCGTCGAGACCATCAGCCAGCGCCGCCTGGATCCCCGTGGTGAACTCGAACGACGAGGGACTTGGGTAGAGCGAGCGGGCGACGTCGGTCACGGCGCGCGGGGCCACCAGACCGTTGACGATCCAGAAACCCAGCAGGACGACCAGGGCCAGGCGAGAAGAAGGCGCCTTGGCCGACACGGCCAGTGAGAGGGCAACGAACACCCCGAAGTACAGCAGGTAGGCCCCCACCATCATCGCCAGCCGCGGCGCGTCCGCCGCCACCTCGGCCCCTGGAGTCGCGAGGGTCAGGGCGACGACGCCAAGTACGGCCGCCGGAACCAGCACGATCGCCAGCGCGCCTGACACGCCCAGCGCTTTGCCCAGCGCCAGCCGGCCGGGGCTGATGCCCAGGCTCATGAGCTGACGGAGCGTGCCCTGCTCGCGCTCGCCGGCGAAGACCGAGAAGCCCATCACGATGACCAGCAGCGGGATGAGCAGCTGTAGCACCGTCGCGGCAGTCAGCTGGCCGAATCGCTGCATCGCTGTGGCATCCTGCGCCGGCCGGAACTCGAACTGGTTCTGCCGATGTCCTTCGAGAAACGCCGACACGCCGACGTAGGGATCGACACCGGGGTCGATGGCCGACAACGCCATGGTGGGCTTGAAGGCATAGGTGCCGTAGTGCACCGCGGAGTGAGGGTTCTTCTCCCCTTGGCCCACCCAGTCTTGGCGTGCCGCGGCCTGCGCGGTCTCGTGCTGGGTCTGAACGTCGCGTGTGTGGGCCATGCCCATCAGTACGGCGGCCCCCAACAGGACCAGGACGGATGTCGAGAGCCAGCGGAATCGACCGTCGCGCAGCATTTCCGTGAGCTCTTTCTTGAAGATCGTTGCGGTCATGGTGTGCTCCCTCAGTCGTGCATCTGTTCGAGATAGATGCGTTCCAGGTCGGCGTGACCGATCTCGGCGGTGGTCAGGGTCTGCTTCAACTGGCCCTGGTTCATGATGCCGACGCGGGTACCCGATTCCTTGGCCCGGAAAAGGTCGTGAGTGGCCATGAGGACCGCCACGCCTTCACCGCTCAATCGCTGCAGAAGTCGCGAAAACTCGTTCGACGCCTTGGGGTCGAGACCGGACGTCGGCTCGTCGAGCAGCAGCGCTTTCGCCTGTTTGGCCAGGGCGATGGCGATGCCCACCTTCTGGCGCATCCCTTTCGAATAGGTGGAGACGCGTTGATCAGCCACTCCGTCCTGGAGGCCGACCTGCTTGAAGAAGGCGCGGAGCTGGTCCGGTGGGTAGTGGTCCGTGCCGGAGAGCGCCGTAAAGTAGTCGAGGTTCTCGAGACCCGTCAGGTGCCGGTAGAGCATCACCTGTTCGGGAATGTAGGCGAGCCAGCGTTTCGTCTCGAGCGGCTGCCGGGTCACGTCGAGCCCGTTGACCTGGGCGGTACCACCCGACGGCTCGATGAAATTGAGGAACAGGTTGATCGTGGTGGTCTTGCCAGCGCCGTTCGCTCCGAGCAGGCAAAAGACATCGCCCGGCGCCACCTCGAGGTTGAGGCGGTCGAGCGCGGCTACACCGTTGTAGGTCTTTGTCAGGTCGGTAGCTTTCAGCATCGTCTTCTCACCAGAATCGATGAATCCCGGACGTCCGATCGCGTTGCGATCGACGTAGCAACGGCCGTCAACGGCCGCGCGCTCCCGCTAGATGTTCGAGGACGGACGTACGGACTTACAGCGAGAAGAGTCGAGGGGGGCCGCGCGAGAGGTGTACGCCGTCGAGCACATCGCGCTCGCCGTCGACACGCGTCGGAGACGGGGCATGGGTACTGAGCTGACGCCCGGCGAGCAACTGTGGCGTGTCGATTGTGGAGGCGTGATGCGCATGGCACACCGCGCAATGGTCGTCAACCGAGCCCGCTTCGTGGCCGTGCAGAAACGCACCGGCGGGTCCGATCGCCAGCGAGACCAGCATCACCACGGCGGCCAGGGTCAGCCACCGCCGCTGAGGCGTTGAGACCATTGACTTTTTTTTAAACGGACTCCGGAGGTTTGTCAAGCAGGCGTGTGGTGACTACTCGGCCCAGAGCAGCACGCGTTCACGGTCGCCGTCCTGGTAGTCGAGGACCAGGCCCGGGCCGTGATGATCCAGATCCGCGACGGTCAGATCGAGGTCGCCCACCAGGTCCCGCTCTTCCTCCGAGAAGGTGACGGTGCCATCGTCGGCGAACCGGAGCAACCACAGCGGAATCCGGACGTTGACGAGCCGTTCGTCGCGAGGGTCCCAGAGCATCAGATGTAGCGCTTCGGGCTGCACCTGACTCGGTTCGGCCCGTCGTCGCACTTCCGCCTGGACATCACCGTTGTCGCGCGCCAGGTGGATCAGCGCGTCGTCGCCGGCGAACCGCGGGTGGGGCCGTGGTGTTCATCTATCCTCGGTGACGACGCCGAACATCAGGAAGTTCCCCGCTCGCGGGGTGGGGGTGCGTCAACGCCGGTAGCCGTTCTTGCGCAGGCGCTTCGCGGTATTGACGCCGCGCCGGTCGCGGCCGTCGTCACAGAGGTCCTCCGCCCGGTCGTAGTAGTCGCGGGCCAGCCGTCGGTCGCCCGAGAGGTCGGCGAGCTTGCCCAGCTCCAGATGGGTTCGCCCCTGTACCCACAACCGCGCATCATGTTCGAGCGACGCAAGCAGGTCATCCTGCGCCGGACCATCCCGGTCCAGCCGCAGCCAGGTGGCTCCTCGAAGGTAGTGCCAGAGCGCCTCTTCGCCGAACATGCGTACCCGGTCGTCGTTCTCCAGCTGGTCGAAGCCCTCGCGCAGACGCGCCGCGGCCAGGGCCGGCCGGTCGTCACGGAGAGCCGTGGCGGCCGTTTCCAGCCACAGCAGGCGGTT
>CAJWMX010000145.1 GCA_913043805.1 uncultured Acidobacteriota bacterium
CACAGACGACGGAGTGGGACACGGTGTCGGCGGCGGATCGGTTGGGCGCTGCTGTGCCTGATGGCGGCTGCACCGGTCTGGTCGCAGGATCCGGCGACTGGCACCCCCAACTTCTTGAGCCCGCACGCCGGCCCGATCGTCTTCAGCGGAGGGTTGGTGTATGTCGCCAATACGCCGGGAGCGACCCTCGATGTTCTTGACGCGGCATCCTTCGAGCTGGTGGCGCGGGTGCGGGTCGGCGTCGACCCGGTGGGCGTCGCCGTACGGCCCGATGGTCGCGAGGTCTGGGTGGCCAATCACCTGTCGGACGCGGTGAGCGTCGTCGACACCGATGCTGCGAGTCCGACCTACCTGCAGGTGGTGGCGACCGTGCAGGATCTCGACCCCGTGAGCCGGGCGACCCGCTTCGACGAACCGGTGGGCATCGCCTTCGCGAGCGACGAGAAGGCCTACGTGGCCTTGTCATCCGAGAACGAAGTGGCGGTCGTGGACGTCGGGACGCGGTCGGTGGTGCGACGGCTGTCGATCACGGCCCAGGACCCGCGCGCGCTTGCCGTCCTGGGGAACCGGCTGTATGTCGTCCCGTTCGAGTCGAACAACCAGACCCAGCTCTCCGGCTGTGTCGGGCCGATCGACGACGAGCTGTGCACCTTCGATGCCCAGGAGCACGTGGTCGACAACAACAACGTGCTGTCACTCGGCTATGACGCCGATATCGTGCGACATCCGGGCGTGCCTGACCGCGATCTGTTCGTGTTCGATGTCGAGACCGACACCCTGGTCGAGGTGGTCGAGACGGTCGGGACCTTGCTCTACGGCCTGGCGGTCGATTCGGCCGGGCGAGTCTTCGTCTCGCAAACCGAGGCGCGCAACGACGCCAACGGCCGTGCCGGCACTTTGAAGCATGGCCTGGCGGAGATGGGGAACCGCCCATTCCTCAACCGGGTCACCCGTGTCGATTGCAGCGGAACCAGCTGTGGGGCCCCCGAGTTCCTCGAGCTCGAGCCGTTGCCGCCGGCGTCGCCCCACCCAGACGCCGCGCTGGCCACGCCCTACGCCATCTCGGTCAGCGCGGATGACCGGACCCTGGTGGCCACCGCGGCCAGCTCCGACCTGCTGTTTACTCTCGACGCCCAGAGTGGGGCCGTGCTGGGCCGGGTCATGGTGGGTGCGGTTCCCCGTGGCGTCGCGTTGGAGTCGGGCGCAGACGGCGCCGCCACTCGCGCCTGGGTGCTGAATGCCGTTGACAATTCGGTGTCGGTCGTCGACCTGACCGACCGGACGCAACCGTTCCTCGCCGCGACGGTATCGCTCGACGATCCAACCGATCCGGTGGTGAAGCAGGGGCGCGTGGCGTTCACCTCGGCCCGCGCATCGAGGGGAGGCACGTTCTCGTGCGAAAGCTGTCATCCCGACGGGCATACCGATCAGCTGTTGTGGGTGTTGGACACACCGGCGTGCAATGTCCCGGGCTGTTCCCAGGTGCCTCCGCGGTCCACGATGCCGATCCGCGGCCTACGCGACACCGCTCCCTATCACTGGGACGGGATTCCCGGTGATCCGTATGGTGGGCCGAACACCGCCAACATCGGGACGCCTGTCGCCGCCAATTGCGATCCACTGGTGCCGGAGAGCTGCACGCGTCAGCTGGTCGACGGGAGTCTCGCCACCACGATGTGTCTGGTCGACGACTGCCCGCTCAATGACGAGGGGTTGCCAGGGGGGCTTGACGCAACCGAACGCGACGCGCTGGCCAGCTTTCTACTGAGCGTCCCGTATCCGCCGGCCCAGCGCCGTTCCTACGACAATGTCCTGTCTGACGCGGCCACCACCGGTTTCCAGGTATTCCATATCGATGGCGTCCCCGCGGAACGGCCCGGTGCTCGGGCCAATGTCTGCGGCAATTGCCACCGGCTGCCGTTCTGGGTGAGCACCAACACCCCCGGGACCGGCATGGACGCGCCGACCTGGCGCGGGGCGTACGACCGCTGGTTGGTCCTTCCTCAGGGGCGATGGAACGTGGTCGATCTGCGGGGGCAGAGCGAGCTCGACGCGGGGTTTCCTGAACGGAACATGTGGGGCGCCGCGTTCGGGGTGCAGGCGCCGTTCTGGAACATGGTTACCGAGGGTAGCACCGGGTTCTCGGGCGCCTACGCCCGTACGCTCACGCTCAGCCTTTCCACCGTGACCGCCGACCTGACCCGGGATTTGCTCGACGCTTTGGAGCTGGCCGATCAGGAGGGTGCCGTGTTGCTTCAGGGGGAGGGGGTCTTCATTGAGGGCGACGCCGTGACCCAGGCCCGTTTCGCCTACGAGAGCGGGTTCTATCTGGAGCAAGACGGCGAGCGTCGCGCGTTCAGTCGGAGCGCCCTCGTTGCATTGGCCGGGGCGAGCCAGTTCGTGGGCACCTTCATCGGTCGGGTGGGTCCGAACGTCGGTCTCGACCACCCGCAGCCGGCGCTGTGGACGCCCGGACCGATCCAGGCGCAGCAGGGGCGCCAGGTGTTCCCGCGAGACTTCGGCGATGGGCGGGCGTTGCAGATCAGCGCGCGTCACGTGCAGCCCGGGGCCCAGCTCTTCGTCGACGGCCGCCGCGCCGACGGGACATTACGATGTCAGTCTGGCGCATTGCCTACCTGCGCCAACGAGATCATCGAGGTCGAGCTGGGGCAGTCGCCGGCCGCTCCTGGGCTGCACTTCTTGCAAGTGCAGAACCCCAACGGGTTGTTCAGCAACGAGTTCATCTTCCTTCGGGCCATAGCGGCGACGGCGTCAGAGGCGTCAGAGGCGTCGGTGGCCGACGCGACGACCATTGATGGTCCGACCGCCGATGCCGAGCCCGCGAGTTTGCCCCGGGAGCCCGTGGTGGATGGCCTGGTGCGCACCACCGACGGTCTGATGTGGAAACTCGAGACGATGGCGGCGGGTTTCGAGGCGCCCGCTCGCGCGACGGCGGCGCCGGACGGCCGGGTCCTGGTCGCCGACGCCTTGGGACGGCTCTGGTTCGTCGGCGCTGACGGCCAACGGGCTGCGTCTCCGGCGTTGGTGTTGCCCGAGGCGTCGACGCTGGCGGGCGGTGAGGCACCAGAAGTCGTTCTTGACCCGGCGTTCGACCGGTCCGGGG
Organism: uncultured Acidobacteriota bacterium; assembly: GCA_913043805.1. Lineage (GTDB taxonomy): Bacteria > Acidobacteriota > Vicinamibacteria > Vicinamibacterales > UBA8438 > UBA2994. The sequence goes on from CAJWMX010000145.1 coordinate 3,125, forward strand.
TCATCTACGTCCTGTACACCCGGCAGCCGTCTGGTGGGACGCCGCACCGTCGGCTCGTTCGCTACCGGGCCGTTGAGGGCCGTTTCGGGGAACCCGCGATCTTGCTCGACGGCCTGCCCACCGACACTGGCGCGACGATGGGCCTGGCGGTCGGCCGCGATCAGCAGCTGTACCTCGCTCTGGGCGACACTCGGTCTGCCGGGGCGGCGAGCTATGGTGGCAAGGTGCTTCGCATTGCGCCGGACGGGACGACGCCACTCGACAACCCGTCCCCGTCTCCGATCTTCGCGGCTGGGGTCCGGCGACCGCTGGCCCTGGCCTGGCCGTCCGGGCGAGAGAGGCTGTGGGTTGCCGACGTGGGCTCGAGCGCACTGGCGGTCGCCCCGGTGAACGCCGGTTCGAGGGTTTCCCGCTGGATGGCTCCCGACGCCCTCGGCGGCGACCACGAGGTCACGGCGGCGTCGTTCGCTCAGACCGACGCCGCCTCTCCCGCGTCGGTGGGCCTTTTCCTGACGAGGCGTCAGGGCGCCTTCCTCGAGCGGTGGCGTCTCGATCCGAGCCTACCAGGACTAGTGATCGCGTCCGAGCGTCTATTGCGCGGTCGCGTGCCTCCGCTGGGCGATGTCGAGGTGGGGAAGGACGGGGTGCTGTATCTCCTGACCGATGAGGTAAGACCGGCGGGCGCCCGGCTGCTTCGACTCACGCCGCTGGGCGATTGACCACGATCTTCACGACCTTTGCGTACGGGTGATGACGGTGCTGGCGTAGACCGCCACGGCGGCCATGGCCAGGTGGGGAATCACGAGGTGTCGGACGTGGTTCACCTGCATGAACAGATGCGGGGCCAGGTAGAGCGCCGGCGTGAGCAGGATCAGGAACTGCACGGCCTGGGTCCGGGTTGCTGGGGGGCGCAGTTGCACGCAACCATCCCCGATGCGGGGCGGCACGTCGAGCGCGCGATAGCAGGCCGTGAAACCCTCGTGCCCGCCCCAGCCCAAGAGCAGCCCTTTGGCCGCCAGGCCGGACGCGACGACGGCCACGGCGAGGCGGCGAACGGCAAGACGAGGAGCAGGACGAGATACTCGGGCAGCCCGTCGAGCGGGAGGCCCGTGAATACCTGGTAGTTGGCCGACGGGAGCGCCAGGAGCAGAACCGCGAGGGTGAGCAGGGCGGTGGTCATATCCGCGCGTGCATTCTTCCACATCGGTCATCGGTCGCGTGTTCCAGGTACACTCAGCCCACGCCGCCTTGATCGCCACATCAGCCTTGGAGAGCCGATGACCCGTCACTGTGTCCGGATGTTGTGTTCGTCGCTATCGATCGTCGCCCTGTCGCTGGCGGGCGGGACTGTCGCCGCGCAGGAACCGCTTGGCGCCCATCCGGCCGGCGAGTGGCCGCTGGTGGGAGGCGACTGGTCCAGCTCGCGTCACTCGACACTCGATCAGATCTCCACCGCGACGGTGCACCGTCTCGCTGGAGACTGGGTGAAGGAGCTCGACGGAGGCGCCGCGTCCCGGGCCACGCCGGTCATGGCGGATGGCACGCTGTATCTCACCGCGGGAGCGAACATCTTTGCCCTCGACGCCCGTACGGGAGACACCCGCTGGCGCTGGCAAACGCCTGAGGATCGACCCCAGATGGTGCCCTCGTGGCAGGGCGTCGGGTTGAGCGAGGAGCTCCTCTTCGTCGGACTCCGCACGTCCGAGGTGGCGGCGATCAGCCGCGAGAGTGGGGAATTGGTCTGGGTCACGGCGATCGGGACCGTGCCGCAGCAGATCGGCGAAATGGTGACCACGGCACCGATGTACGCACGCGGACGTGTCTACGCCGGGGTGGCCAGCGGAGACAGCGGCGGACAGGGACGGATCGTGGCGCTCGACGCCGAGACCGGCGACATCGACTGGACCTTCTTCATCGTGCCCCGGCCGGGCGAGTTCGGCCATGACACCTGGCCGCAGGACTCGAACATGTGGGAGATGGGTGGCGGCGGAGTCTGGCTCGTGGGGACGATAGACCCCGACCTCGGCATCGCCTACTTCGCCACCGGCAATCCCGTCCCGATGTTCGGCGGCGAGATCAGGGCCGGGGACAACCTGTTCACCGCCTCGGTCGTGGCGGTGGACATCGAGACGGGCGAACTCCGCTGGCACTATCAGGTGGTACGGCACGACGTCTGGGACGCCGACATCGCGACCCCATTGCTGCTCTATGAGACCGAGGTCGACGGGCAGCCACGTAAGGCGCTGGCCGCGATGCGCGCCGACGGCTTCCTCTTCCTGTTCGATCGGGAGACGGGCGAGCCGCTGTTGCCCATCGAACAGCGCCCCGTGCCTCAGGACCCGGGACAGCTCACGGCGGCCACTCAGCCGTTTCCGATCGGCGCCGAGAGCATTCTGCCCGACTGTGCATACTGGCGCGATCGGGTGCCGCCGCCGTTTCAGCTGAACTGCAGCGGGTTCACGCCGCCCACGGTGGACGCCCATACGGTGGTTGCTCCCGGTGCGCCGATCCCGCGGGTTCGGGTGACGCCGATGTCGCACAGTCCTCAGACCGGCTTCATCTACGCGCAGGGCGTCGCCCACGTGGGTCGCATCCGGCGGTTTTCCGACCCGTGGCTGGTCAACACCGGGGATGTGCAGATCACGCTTCCGGATGCGCTCGGGATCATCGCCGCCGTCGACACGGCTACGGGCCGGGTCGTCTGGAAGCACGAAGTGCCGACCCGGTTCCTGGGGACGAGCGGGCCGCTGACCACCGCGGGCGGGCTGATGTTCCGCGCGGCGCCCGACGGGCTGGTCGAGGCCTACGACGCCAGGACCGGAGACCGCGCCTGGACCTTCCAGACGGCCCCGTCCGGGGCGCTGATGCGGCCGGGGCCGGCGATTACCTACGAACTTGACGGTCGCCAGTATGTCGGTGTCGCCATGGGGCGTGAGTTCTGGGCGTTCGCGCTCGACGGTGCGGTCGAGCCCCGGGGAGAGCCGCTCGCCGATCTGTGGGCGGCCGTCCCGCCGCGCGGGCCCCGCGCCGAGGAGACCCAGGAGATCGAGACGGGGACGCTCATCGAGAGCCCCGCCTGGGCCGTCGGCGGCCGGCGCTATGCCCTGGAGGAGCATCGCTTCAATCCGGTGCGGGCGCGCGTCCGCGCCGGCGTGCGGGTCCGGTTCCTCAACAGCGGCGAGATCCCGCACACGATTGCCGCCCGGGACGGCAGCTGGAGCACCGAGACTCTCGGTCCGGCCACCTGGGACTTCATCACGTTCGATGAGTCGGGGACATTTCTCTTCCACTGTGTCGATCACCCGTGGGCGATCGGCGAGCTCACCGTGGAACCGTAGACGGAGGAGCGATGCGAGGCGTGAGTCGTGTGCTGCTGATCGGCGCCCTGTGGCTGGGTTCCGCGGCGATGCCCGCCGCCCAGTCGGTCACGCTCGGCTTCATCTGGGAGGAGGCGCCGTTTCCCCGAGCCCATGCCTCGACGATCGTGGAGGCGGCCGATGGCTCGCTGGTCGCGGCGTGGTTCGGTGGGTCAGGCGAGGGCCAGCCGGACGTCGGGATCTGGTCGGCTCGCAAGCCGGTAGGACAGCCGTGGACCGCGCCGGCGCTCGTCCACAAGGAACCGGAACAGCCGGCCTGGAATCCGGTGCTCTTCCGCGTCGGCGGCGATCGCCTCCACCTATACTTCAAAGTTGGGCCGAGCCCGCGCGCGTGGAGTGGGGTGGCGGTGACCTCGGATGATGGCGGACGCAGCTGGTCGCCCCCCCGCTGGTTGCCAGCCGGCATGCTCGGGCCGGTGCGAGCCAAGCCGATCCTGCTGACCGATGGGACGCTCTTGGCCGGAACGTCGCTCGAGAGCTACCGCACCTGGTCGTCGTGGATGGAGATCAGCGAGGACGGCGGGGAGAGCTGGAGCAAGCATGGGCCGATCCTGTACGGCGACAGGGAGCGGGACCGGCTCGGGACCATTCAGCCGACCTTGGTCGAGATCGCGCCGGGAGTCGTGCGAGCGTTCTTCAGGACGATACGGATGGGGAAGATTGCGACATCGGTCTCGGAGGACGGCGGCCGCACCTGGGCGCCGCTGGAG
>CAJWMX010000146.1 GCA_913043805.1 uncultured Acidobacteriota bacterium
CACGAGCGAGGCGGCGAAGGCGGCCAGGAAGCACGAGGTGCCGGCGGCGGCCAGCCAGTTCACGTTGTAGACCGCGCCATAGGGCGAGGGCTCGGCCGTCAGCGGCGGCACCCGCATGATCAGGTTGTGGAGGTTCGGTACCTCGATGGCGAAGGTCACCGAGTTGACCAGGGTGGTCACCGGCGGCAGCAACCGCCACGCCAGCACGAAGATTACCAGCAGCACGTAGGGGCTCCAGGCGAAGAGGATGTCGCCCATGCTGTGGCTGTGCCCCTTGGCGGTGGTCTCGGTGTCGCCCTCCAGCCGGAAGATCTGCGCCGGTTTCCAGAACTTCATCACCAGGACCATCGAGATCAGTGCCGCGATGGAGGCGAAGATGACCGCGAGCTCGGGACCCAGGGTATTGGTGGCCCAGAACAGGACGCCGGCGAATGAAATCGAGCATGCCGCGATCGGCGGCAGTACCTCGAAGGCACGCTTGAAGCCCGACATGACCACCACCATGTAGGCCGGGATGATGATGGCGATCAGCGCGCACAGCCGCCCGGTCATCGAACTGAGCGGGTCCATCTCGAGCCCCGTGATGCCCTGCAGGGTGACCACCGGGATGCCCAGCGAACCGAACGCGACCGGTGCGGTGTTGGCGATCAGACAGATGAACGCCGCATAGAACGGTGCGAACCCAAGGCCGGTCAGCATCGCGGCCGCGACCGCCACCGGCGTGCCGAATCCGGCCGCGCCTTTGATGAAGGCGCCAAACGCGAATCCGATCAGCACCGCCTGTAACCTGCGGTCATCGCTGAGGGCGCCGATCGAGTCCTTGATGATCTCGAACTTGCCGGTATCGAGGGTGACCCGATACAGGATGAGCGACGCGATCACGATCCAGCCGATGGGGAACAGCCCGAAGGCAGCTCCATAGACCATCGAGGCGCCGGCGAGGCCCGCGGGCATCCCGTAGATCCCTACCGCGAGCACCAGCGAGACCCCGAGTGCGCTCAGCCCCGCGACGTAGCTTGGCTTGCGCGCCACGCCGAGCAGGTAGAACAGGATCACCAGCGGAATAGCGGAGACAAGCGTGGATAGAAGCAGGCTTCCGCCAAGAGGAACGTAATCGTGTTGCCACATGGAGCGAGACTGTAGCACGCCAAACGGGTGATGGTCACCGGCGTCTTTCGAGGGACCCAGAGTAAGCTTCAGGGTGTGTCCGACGTCGCGAACGTGCCTCTGTCCCAGATTCCCGCCGACACGCCACCGACCTTGCTCCGGACGGTGGAGAGCCTACGTCGGAAGCTCTCGGTAGACGTCTGTTCGATCTACCTGCTCGAAGAGGATCGGACACACCTGGTGCTGGCGGCCACAGACGGACTGGCGGCCGATAGCGTTGGCCGGGTCCGGATGCGGCTGGACGAGGGACTGGCCGGCATGGTGGCCGAGTCGCTGGAACCGGTGGTCGTGGCCGACGTCACGTCTCATCCGAGGTTCAAACGGTTCGACGAGGCGGCCGAGGATCCCTACAACGGTTTTCTCGGCGTGCCGGTTACCCACCAGGGGCTCCTGCTCGGCGTGCTCGTCGTGCAGCGGACCGATACGGCAGGGTTCAGGGATGTCGAGGTGGCGAGGGTGGCGGGCGCCGCCGGCGACGTGGCTCCGGTGGTGCTCGAAGCACGCGAGCGTCGCCAGTTCATTGTGCCGCTCGAGCGACGGCTCCAGGCGCTGGCGCGCAATCTGTGGTGGAGCTGGGACGATGGCTGCACGAGCCTCTTTCGCGATCTGGACCCGGCCCGGTGGAAGGCGGTCGACCGGAACCCGCTGGCGCTGCTGGACGAACTGGGTCCGGTCGAGCTCGAACGCAACATCCGGGAGCGGATGCTCGCCAGCCGCATCAATCACACCTACCGCCGTTTCCGCGAATACCTGACCTCGACGGCGACCTGGGGGCGCACCCGCGCGGCCGGCCTGATCGGCGGCTATCCGGTGGCCTATCTGTCGGCCGAGTTCGGCATCCACGAGTCGCTGCCGATCTACTCGGGTGGTCTTGGAGTGCTAGCCGGCGACCATCTGAAGAGCGCGTCCGATCTCGACGTGCCGCTGGTCGCCGTAGGGCTGTTCTACGGACAGGGCTACTTTCGTCAGCGGCTCGATGCCGAGGGGCGGCAGGTCGAGCACTACGCCGAGGTGGATCGCAGCCGGCTGCCCCTCCAGCCGGCGACGACCCCGGAAGGGCAGCCGGTCGAGCTGGCGCTCGAAACCCGGACCGGCACCTTGCACGCGCGGGTGTGGCGCGTCGAGGTGGGGCGGCGCACGCTGCTGCTCCTCGATTCGGATGTCGACGGCAACACCGACGAAGACCGTCAGCTCACGGCTCGTCTCTACGGTGGCGACGAGCGCGTCCGGATACGCCAGGAGCTGCTGCTTGGCGTCGGCGGTGTCCGAGCGCTGTTCGCCCTCGGCGTGACCCCGGGGGTGCTACACCTCAACGAAGGCCATAGCGGCTTCGCGATTCTCGAGATGATCCGGAGGCGGATCGAGCGGGAAGGGCTGCACTTCGCCGCCGCGGCTCGGCGCGTGTCGCGGCGTACGGTCTTTACCACCCACACCCCGGTCGATGCGGGGCACGACCGGTTCAGCGCGGAGCTCGTCGAAGAGCATCTGGGGCCGCTCCGCGAGCAGCTCGGGGTGTCGCTCGGCGAGTTGATGGGCGTGGGGCGGGTCAATCCGGGTGATGACGGCGAGAAGTTCTGCATGACCGTGCTGGGGTTGCAGGTGTCCAGACGGGCCAACGCCGTGTCGGCGCTTCACGGCGAAGTCAGCCGCCACATGTGGGGCGCGCTCTGGGGTGATCGTCCCGAAGAGGAAGTCCCGATCGGCCACATCACCAATGGCATCCATGTCCCGAGCTGGTTGGCGCCGCAGATGCGCCAGCTCTACGACCGTCATCTGCCAGAGAACTGGGAGCGTGATACGGCGTCGCCCGAGGTGTGGGCTGCCATCGATCGGCTCGGCGATGGGGTGCTGTGGGAGACCCACACCGTGCTGAAGATCCGCCTGATGGAGTTCGTGCGCGAGCGGGTGATGCGCGAGGCGCAGCGCCGGAGCGAGGCGTCGGCGCTCGTCGAGCGGCTGGCCAACGCGCTGAGTCCCGATGCGCTGACCATCGGGTTCGCTCGGCGGTTCGCGACCTACAAACGCGCGGCGCTCTTTCTCTGGCACCTGGATCGACTCGAAACCCTGGTGAACGACCCGCAGCGTCCAGTGCAGTTCATCTTCGCTGGCAAGGCGCATCCCAAGGATGAGCCCGCCAAGGAGGTGCTACGCCGGATCTACGAAATCAGTCGTGATCCCCGGTTTCTGGGCAAGGTGATCTTCGTCGAGGACTACGACATCGACCTGGGCCGCCATCTGGTGCAGGGCGTTGACGTCTGGTTGAACAACCCCCGGCGACCGCTCGAAGCCAGTGGCACGAGTGGGCAGAAGGTGCCGCTCAACGGCGGGCTGAACTGCTCGGTCCTCGACGGCTGGTGGAACGAGGCCTATGACGGGCTCAACGGTTTCGCCATTGGCGATGGCGAGACCCACACCGACCCGGCCGTGCAGGACCAACGCGACGCCGAGGCCCTGATCGCCACGCTTGCCGACGAGGTGGTGCCGCTTTACTACGACCGCGACCACGACGGTTTCCCCCGAGGCTGGATCGAACGGATGAAGCGCGCCATCCGCACCCTGGGTTGGCGCTTCAGCGCCGACCGCATGGTCAAGGACTATGTGAACCTGTGCTACGTGCCCGCCGCCGGCAGCAGGTCGTCGGATATGCATCGGAGGTGACCGGCCTCGGATAACACGCGGTCGGTCAGGCTTCAGGCTACGGGCTACAGGCTTCAGGCGCTCGAGGGTGCTACCCGGTCGGCTGGGCTCTTCCCCGAAGCCCGGAGCCTGAAGCCTGTAGCCCTCGTTCTGAACTCCGATCTTTTAACCTCTCCGACACATAAGTGCGCTACAGTTAATAGGTTGCGTCGGTATACGCATCCCTGCGTGGGGGCTCGTGAGCGCGAAGGCGCCGTGAACGCTCCCGTCTGACGCACGAGGGGCCCTCCATCACACGGGCTCTTCTGAACACTCGACCCAACTGGGAACAGAACGGCAACGCCGGTGTCGACCGGAAGCGGAAGCCGTCCAGGTGGGTGTTTGTCGGCCACGACGCGCGACGGATGCCCGCCGGTGAAAGGTGAACGACCGTGATCAGCGACTTGACGACGATTCGCAACATCGGGATCTCCGCGCATATCGATAGCGGGAAGACCACCCTGAGCGAGCGCATCCTCTACTACACCGACCGGGTGCATGCCATTCATGACGTGAAGGGCAAGGATGGGGTGGGCGCCAAGATGGACTCGATGGAGCTCGAGAAGGAGCGCGGCATCACCATCGCCAGCGCGGCCACCCATACGTCCTGGCAGGACCATCACATCAACATCATCGACACCCCGGGCCACGTCGACTTCACCATCGAGGTGGAGCGGAGCCTGCGCGTGCTCGACGGGGCGGTGCTGGTTCTGTGCTCGGTGGCCGGTGTGCAGAGCCAGTCGTTCACCGTCGACCGGCAGATGAACCGGTATGCCGTGCCGCGGATCGCATTCGTCAACAAGTGCGACCGGGTGGGTGCGGATCCGGTCCGTGTCCGCGATGCGCTGCGCGAGAAGCTCGGGCACAACGCCGTGTTGCTGCAGCTGCCGATCGGGCTCGAGGAAGACTTCGCCGGCGTGATCGATCTGATCACCATGAAGGCGTACTACTTCGAGGGTGACTTCGGTGAAAACGTGACCGAACAGGAGATCCCGGACGCGCTTCGCGCCGACGCCGAGCGCTACCGCGAAGAGATGCTCGACGCGATCTCGATGTTCTCCGACGAGCTGATGGAAGCGGTGCTCGAGGGAGAAGTCACCGAAGAGCTGGTGCACAAGGCGGTGCGCGAGGGGACGTTGTCGCTGCAGCTCACGCCGGTGATGCTCGGGTCGGCCTACAAGAACAAGGGTGTGCAGAAGCTGCTGGACGCGGTAGTGGCCTATCTGCCCGATCCGACCAACATCTCGAACGACGCGATTGACCTCGATGCCGAGGACGAGGCGAAGGTCGAGCTGACCCCAGACTCCGAGAAGCCGGCCGTGGCGCTGGCGTTCAAGCTGGAGGATGGGCGCTACGGGCAGCTCACCTACATGCGGGTCTACCAGGGCCACCTGACCAAGGACACGGTCATCACCAACAGTCGTAGCGGCAAGCAGACCAAGGTGGGGCGTCTCGTGCGGATGCATTCCGACGAGATGGAAGACATCACCGAGGCGGGTCCTGGCGACATCGTGGCGATCTTCGGACTTGATTGCCACTCGGGCGACACCTTCACCGATGGCAAGGTCAACGTCAGCATGACCTCCATCCACGTGCCGGCTCCGGTCATCTCGCTGTCGGTGACGCCGGCCGACAACAAGTCGCAGACCAACCTGACCAAGGCGCTGCAGCGGTTCACCAAGGAAGACCCGACCTTCCGTGCCGGGGCCGACCCCGAGTCGGGGGAGACGGTGATCCACGGCATGGGCGAACTGCAGCTCGACGTCTACATCGAGCGGATGCGTCGCGAATACCAGGTCGAGGTCGAGGTGTCGCCGCCGCAGGTGGCCTACCGCGAGACCATCAGCCGGCGAGTCGACTTCGACTACACCCACAAGAAACAGACCGGCGGCTCTGGACAGTACGGGCGCGTGGTCGGCTACATCGAGCCGCACTCCGAGGTCGAGTTCGAATTCGTCGACGAGATCAAGGGCGGTGTGATCCCGCGGCAGTTCATCCCCGCGGTGGAGAAGGGGCTGAAGTCGATGCTGGCCAAGGGCCGCAAGCTCGGTGCTCCGGTGGTGAATGTCAGGGCGGTGGTCAACGACGGCAACCACCACACGGTCGACTCTTCGGACGTGGCCTTCCAGGAGGCGGCGCGTGGTGCCTGGCGCGAGGCCTATGACAAGGGGGCGCCGAAGGTGCTCGAACCGATCATGCGGGTGGCGGTCGAGGCGCCCTCCGAGTACGCCGGGAACGTGCTGACCACCATCATGCAGCGTCGAGGTACCGTGATCGGGCAGCAGGAAGTGGGCGGCATGACCATCACCGAGTCGGAGGTGCCGCTGGCCGAGATGTTCGGCTACGCGACCACGCTGCGGTCGGCGACGCAGGGCAAGGCGGACTTCACGATGGAGTTCTCACGCTACCTGCCGGTCCCCGGTGCGGTACAGACCGAGCTCATCGAGGCGAAGGCGGCCGCTGACAAGGAGAAGGCACGTGCGAGCTAGTGTGATTCAGCTCGACGCGGTGCGGCCGCTTCATCAACGGCGTGACCGGACGCACCGGTCGAAGGGGCAGGAGGCGCCCAGCATGCAGCTTGATCAGGTCAACGAGAACAGCCCACTTCGCATCTTGGAGCGTTGCTGCCAGGGAGGCCTGGGACAGGGCGAGATCGGAGTGGTGATGGCGCGGGCCGGTGTCGGCAAGACCGCGTTTCTGGTGCAGATCGGGCTCGACCACGCGTTGCGTGGCCACTCGGTGTTGCACGTGGCGCTGGGCCAGGACCTCGAGCACGTGCGGTCGTGGTACGACGCCCTGTTCGACGACCTGGCTGACACTACCGCGCTCGACGATCGAGATGCGGTGCGCGCTGGCGTCGATACCCGCCGCATCATCCAGGCGTATGCCGACGCCGCCTTTCCGCACGAGCGGCTCGATGATCTAGTGGCGCTCTACGGGCAGACCGGGTTCACGCCTGACGTGATCATGGTCGACGGGCTAGACTGGGAGCGAGGCGAGGTGGTGGAGCGGGCGGCCGAGCTCGGCGCGCTGAAGCAGATCGCGCGCCGTCTGGGCGCCGTGCTGTGGATCGCGGCCCAGACGCATCGCGACCAGACACCGGCGCACCCGGCGCTGATACCGCCGCCGTGTGCCCACTACGAGGCGCTGATCGATCTGGCGGTGTTTCTCGAGCCGGAGGGCACCCACGTGGGCGTCCGGCTCCTGAAGGACCACGACCGCGACGCCACCGCCGAGACCCATCTCCACCTCCATCCGGACACGATGCGGCTGGTGCGGGACGAAACCGCGGACGGCGCCGTGCGGTTGCCGGCCACGATCTGGAGCTGTTCGTCCGGCACTTCCGCCG
>CAJWMX010000147.1 GCA_913043805.1 uncultured Acidobacteriota bacterium
GGATATGGGCGCTGCCCGCCTCCCACGACAACGGGTCGCTCGACGGCAACTGGGAGTTCATCGTCCGGCTCGAAGAGACGGGCCGTTCGACCGTGACATTTCGATTGAAGCAGGACGGCTCGCACCTGAGCGGGCTCTACGACGGCTCTTACGGACAGCTGCCAATCGAGGGACCGCCGGTGGTGAGCGGATCGCCTTCGCCTTCACCATCGAGGACGGGGTACGGGTGAGCTATCAGGGCACCATCGGCCCACAATCGATGGAGGGCGTCTGCGACTATGGCGAAGTCGCCGGCCCAGGGACATGGGTAGCGAAGCGCCCGGTCTCGCTCTTTGGCGGCTGATCGCAGGAGCTACGGCGCGGTTCGTGGCGCTCGCGGCATCTGGTCGTCGCTGAAGCGCGGCAACAGCCCCTCACGCATCGCCAGGTGATAGACGGCGGCCGCAATCGACGTGGCCGAGGCGATGGCATCCTGCTCCAGCACCCGTTCGTAGGTGTCGAGATTGGTGTGCCAGGTGTAGCTCCCGTATTGAATCGGGTCCTGCTGTACCCCGATTCCCGGTAACCCGGCAGCGTTGAACGAGGAGTGATCCGACCCGGCGATCCGCCGGCTCGAGGTCGTCCGCGCCCCCATCACGCCGAGATCGAGAAACGGCGCCAGCACCTCGTCGAGAATGTCGCCGGCGGTCGAGGGACCGAAGACCTGCATCCCGCGCGCACGCCCGGTACCGGAGTCGATGTTGAAGTAGCCGCCGAACTTCGCGTGCGTTGGCGTCGGATCCTCGGCCGTGCCGAAATGCTCACGGACATACGCCTGCGAGCCGAGCAGCCCCTGCTCTTCTCCACCCCACAGCGCCACCCGGATCGTGCGGCGCGGCTCGGTCCCGAGCGCCACGAGGATACGCGCCGCCTCCATCATCACGGCCACGCCGACCGCGTTGTCGGTGGCTCCGGTCGCCGCATGCCAGGCATCGAGGTGGCCGCCGAGCATGACCACTTCATCGGCCAGATCGGTTCCCGGTATCTCGGCGATCGCGTTGTAGACCGTGACGCCATCTGGATGGATCTGATTGGTGATGTCGAGCTCGACCTCGACCGGACCAGACCCGTTCCGTAGGAGCCGTACGATCCGTCCATAATCTTCGTTTCGCATGACCAGGGTGGGGACGACCTCGGTCACGTCGTAGGTGCGGTTCTGGAAGGCGCGAATCTGACCGTGGTCCCGTCCCGCATCGTTGACCCTCGCCGCCGCACCCGCGTCACGCAGGAACGCCGCGAGCCGGCGTTCTACCTCGCGCCCGCTCAGCGGCCTCTCCTCACTCCGGGATCGTCCCCCCCGGCCGCCTCCCCCGCCCGGCCCACCCGTCGCCGCCGAACTGTCGTACTGGCGCGCCAGCGCGGTGTCCTCGCGCCGCCGAGCGGACCCACTCATGGTGACTCCGACCACGATCGGCTCACCCACGAACACGGCCTTGCCACACACGGCGTCGCGATGCTCGGTCAGAAAACGACCCAACTCCGCCTCGGTGGGACCGGACGGTGGCACCAGGTGGAGCACCTCGGCACGGACCGGACCGTTCGTGCCCGGGGTCCAGGCAAGCGCCTCGGCCACCAGCGGATCGGTTACCGGTGCCACCAGATGGGCGCTCAGCCGCTCGTTCGACCACCCGGGATACCCGAAGTCGAACGGCTCCATCCGCCCGTTGGCCAGGCCCCAGGCCTCCATCTGCTCGATGGCCCAGTGTCCGGCGGCCTCCAAGCTTGGCGACCCGGTCAGGCGCGGCCCGTAGAGGTCGGTCAGCTTGTGCACCGACGCCATGATCTGCGAGTTGGTGTTGGCTTCCTGGCGGATACGCCAGTTCATGTCCGAGTCGATCCGCTCCTGCGCAACCGCCCCGCCGGTGCACAGAACCGCCAAGGCCAGCCCGCAGCTCACCCGTCTCGCCATCTCCCCTCCCCCTCGACGCCGGACGCTACGCCGCCCGTAACCGGTAGCGCAGCACCTGGGCCCAGAACACCGAAAACAGGCAGTAGCCCAGGAAGTAGTAGAAGCCGGGCTCCAGGATCGAGGTCAGGTGGGTCTCCATGGCCACCTCGATGTCCGGTAGCAGCGGTAACGGCGCCTCGACACTGAACTGGTTCGACTGCCCTTGATCACGGGTGGCCAGATACGCCAGGAAGATGGCCACCACGAACACGTCGGCCATCGACCACTTCCCGATGACGTCGACAACCCGCACCAGCCACTCCTTGACCGCCTCGACGGTCACGAAGATCGAGGCCAGCAGCATGCCGCCCTTGGTGACCGGCACGATCACGCTGAACAGCAGGATCAGGAACGACACGAGATAGTCGGCCGATGCCCACAATTCGGCGACCGTGCCAAGGATGGACCGGGTCTGCTCGTAGACCGTCACTTCGACCGGGTCCGGAATGATTGACGCCTGCACCTCGGTCGAGATGTGCACGCTGTAGATCGGCAGCGTCACCCCCGGCACGAGCAGGAGGAAGTTGACCAGGGTCAGGACAACAATGACGCCTTTCACAAGTCGACCTGTTCGCCGCGGATGGCAGCGACCTTCTTGTCTCGGGTCGACGCGAACTGCGACAGATCACGTCGGTGGTTCGCCTCGAGCTCGGCGCGGGCCTCGGGCTCGAAGGTCGCCGCGATCTTGGTGCCGAACAGAATCTCGGCCTCGGCCACCTTGGCGTCATGATCACGCTTCGCATCCGCGATTCTGGCCTTCTGGTCATCGGTGAGAGGCTGGGTGGCCTCCGTCGCGGCATCCTGCTGCCGCAGGCGCTCCATCACCAGCTCGACCGCGCTCTTGGGGGCATCGTTCGACACGATCCGAATCCTTTCTGCAATTCAAGCGATTATAGCGTCGGCCAAGGTATTGGACCGGCGTGCGCGCAGCAGGTACGATGATTGCGCATGCACAAGTTGTCGCGCCGGGCTCTCCTGCAGTCGCTCGCAGGGCAAACGCTGCTGGCCACCGTCGCCCGCGGGCAATCGGCGCCCACGGGTCGCCCCCGCCCCCTCTCGCCCGACGCGGTCACCCACGACTGGCGGTCGTTTCTGGGCCCGACCCACAACGCCGTCTCGACCGAGACCCATCTCAGCCGAGAGCTGCCACCTCCGCTCGTATGGGAGATGGAAAAGGGTACCGCCTACACCTCGCCGGCGGTCGCCGGCGACCACCTGGTGTTCTTTCACCGGGTCGACGACCGCGAGGTCGTGGAGTGCCTGCACCCTGACACGGGTGAGTCTCGCTGGCAGTTCAGCTACGGGACGGCCTATCGCGACCGCTACGGCTACAACAACGGCCCTAGGTCGAGCCCGGTCATCGATGGTGGCCGGGTCTTCACCTTCGGCGCCGAAGGCCGATTGCACTGCTTCGAGCTCGAGACCGGCGAAGGGGTCTGGAGTCGAGACCTGCGCAACGACTACGGTGCGCGCCAGGACTTCTTTGGTGTCTCATCGACGCCCCTCATCTCCGGGTCACGGCTGATCGTCAACGTCGGTGCGCCCGACGGTCCCTGTGTGGTCGCCTTCGATGTCGATACCGGAGAGGAGCTTTGGGGCACGGGCGACTGGGGACCGAGCTACGCCTCGCCCGTCCCAGCCGTCATGCACGGCGAGCCCCGCATCTTCGTCTTCGCCGGCGGCGAGTCGGATCCGCCCACCGGCGGGCTCCTGTCGATCGATCCCGCGAGCGGCGGCATCGACTTCTCGTTCCCGTTCCGCAGCCGCACCTACGAGTCGGTGAACGCCTCCTGTCCGGTGGTCTTCGACGACAAGGTGTTCGTGTCCGCCAGCTACCGCACGGGGGGCGCCCTCGTACAGGTCCTACCGGACTTCAGTCACGAGGTGCTCTGGACCACCCAGGAGTTCGCCCTCCACTTCAACACCCCGATCCATCAGGATGGCTATCTCTACGGCTACGACGGTCGGAACCAGGGCGATGCGTCGATCGCGTGTGTCGACGCGACCGATGGCCGCGTGGTGTGGCGGGAAGCACCGGTGTGGCGGGAGACCTTCGAGCAGGGTGGCCGACAGCGCGAAGCCATGGTCTCGACGGCGCGCGGGTCACTGATGGCCGTGGACGGTCAGTTTCTCGCGCTCGGCGAGCTTGGCCACCTGCTGTGGGTAGACCTGTCGCCTGACGGCTATCGGGAGATCTCGAGAGCCTGGCTTGCCGCGGCGCAGGAGTCCTGGACTCTCCCGGTGTTGAGCCGAGGGCTGCTCTACTTCGTCCAGAACACCCGTGACATCTTGACGGGCGCCGCACCCCGCCTGCAGTGCTACGACCTGCGCGCCTAACGGGAGGTCAGGATATGTCCGGCGAGCACTCCAACCGCCTCACGCTGTATATCGGCATCGCAATCGTCGCCGCGGGCGCGCTGGCGTTCGCCAGTCCGTCGGTTGCGGTGGGGTTCGAGGTGGGAGGCGAGATCTTTCTCCGGCTCCTGACCATGATGGTCGTACCGCTCGTCGTGGCCAGCGTGATGAGTGGGATCATCGGGCTGGGCGACGTGCGAAAACTGGGCCGACCGGGCGGTCTGGCCATCGTTTACTACCTGACCACGACCGTGCTCGCGGTCATCGTCGGGCTGGTGATGGTGAACCTGATCCAGCCCGGCGTCGGCACCATCGACCAGGCCACGCTGGAAGAGATGGCGGCCGAAGGCGAAGGCGTCGTCGCCGAGCAGGAGGACGCCTCGCTCAATGCGATCCTGCGTAACCTGCTGCTGATGTTGTTCACCGACAACCTGATCGAGTCGGCGGCGGAGACCAACCTGCTGCCCCTCATCGTGTTCTCGGTGATTTTCGCCGGCATGCTCACCACGATGGGCTCCCGCGTCAATGCCATCTCCCAGATGATCGTGCAGGTCAACGACGCCCTGCTCGCCTTCATCCTGCTGCTGATGCGGCTCGCGCCGCTGGGTATCTTCTGCCTGGTGACGGCGCGGTTCGGCGAAGCGCAGCTCGAGGGAAACCTCGCCGACGTGCTCCGACAGACCGGCGCCTACTTCGGCACGGTGCTGGCCGGACTCTTCCTGCACGCGCTCGTCACGTTGCCGCTGATTCTCTGGATCTTCACGCGCCGCAACCCGTTCCGGTTCATGATGCAGATGGGCCAGGCGCTGCTGACCGCCTTCTCGACCGCCAGTTCGACGGCGACCTTGCCGGTCACAATGGAATGCGCCGTCACCAATGCCGGGGTCTCGAAGCGCTCGTCGGAGTTCGTGCTGCCGCTCGGCGCCACCATCAACATGGACGGCACCGCGCTCTACGAGGCCGCCGCCGCCATCTTCATCGCCCAGGCGATCGGCTTCGATCTCACCCTCACCCAGCAGGTCGTGGTGGCGGTCACCGCCACGCTGGCCGCGATCGGGGCCGCCGGCATTCCCGAGGCGGGTCTCGTCACGATGATCATCGTATTGAACGCGGTGGGGCTCCCGGTCGAGTATATCGGCCTGATCCTGTCGGTGGACTGGCTGCTGGACCGGTTCCGGACCGCGGTCAACGCCTTCGGCGACTCGGTTGGCTCGGCCGTCGTGGACCGCGCCTTCTCGAGTCCGTAGCGATACCGACGATGGGATAGGCTGGGCACCGCCTCCATGCCCGACACACGACAAAGGACGCGAGCCGATGGCTGAGACCACCAACGTCAGCAATAGCCTGACCGTGCGGGTGCAGTTCAAGAACGACAGCGGGATGCTGGGCCGGCTGGCCTCCGAAATCGGCCGACTGGGGGGCGACATTGGCGCCGTCGACCTGGTCTCGGTCGGCGACGGGCTGATGGTGCGGGATCTGACCATCAATACCCGCGACGACGAGCACGCCAACAGCCTGGTGGACGGCATCCGGTCGCTGGAGGGCTTCACGCTGCTCCATCACTCCGACCGCACCTTCCTGCTTCACCTCGGCGGAAAGATCGAGGTCGTGAGCCGCGCGCCCATCCGCACCCGGGACGACCTCTCGATGGTCTACACGCCGGGCGTGGCTCGGGTCTGCATGGCCATTCATCATCGCCCCGAGGACGCCTACTCGCTGACCATCAAGAAGAACACCGTCGCCGTCGTCACCGACGGCACGGCGGTGCTGGGGCTGGGAGATATCGGGCCGGCCGGCGCGATGCCGGTGATGGAGGGCAAGTGCGCCCTCTTCAAGGAGTTCGCCGGCGTGGATGCCTTTCCGCTCGCCCTCGATACGTCCGATACCGACGCCATTGTCGACACGATCAGCCATCTCGCCACCGCGTTCGGTGGCATCAACCTGGAGGACATCTCGGCGCCGCGCTGCTTCGAGATCGAGGAGCGGCTCCAGGAGAAGCTCGACATCCCAGTGTTTCATGACGACCAGCACGGCACCGCCATCGTCACCCTAGCGCCGCTGATCAACGCGCTGCGGCTGGTCAAGAAGACGCCCGACAAGCTCAAGGTCGTCTTCAACGGGGTCGGAGCGTCGGGCGTCGCCGTCAGCAAGATCTTCATGGACTACGGGGTGAAGAATCTCATCGGCTGCGACCGCACCGGCGCCATTTTCCGCGGTCGCACCGAGAACATGAACTTCATGAAGCAGTGGTACGCCGACCACACCAACCCGAACGGGGAACGCGGGAGCCTCGCCGAGGTCATCGAGGGCGCCGACGTGTTCGTCGGCCTGTCCGGGCCCGGCGTGCTCACCGTGCCGATGGTGAAGAAGATGAACCATGACGCGGTGGTCTTTGCCATGGCCAACCCGACCCCGGAAATCATGCCGGAGGAGGCCGCGCCCCACGTCCGGATCATGGCCACCGGTCGATCCGACTATCCGAACCAGATCAACAACGTGCTGGCCTTCCCCGGCGTGTTCCGAGGTGCCCTCGACGCCCGGGCCACGGTGATCAACGACAAGATGAAGCACGCCGCCGCTGAAGCGATCGCCGGCGTGATTCCGGCAGCCGAGCTGCACGAGGATTACATCATCCCGAGCGTGTTCAACCGGGAGGTTGCCAAAGCGGTGGCTCGCGCCGTGGCCACCGCGGCGCAGGACACCGGCGTCGCCCGACGCGAGACGAAAGGGTAATGGCCCTGGTGCCTCCAACCACCCTGATTTTGGTGCCCACCGAGTTCGAGCGCCGCCTCCTAACGGGAAAACCGGGCTTTGGGGCGGACGCCGCGTGCGAGCTCTGCGGCTTCGGC
>CAJWMX010000148.1 GCA_913043805.1 uncultured Acidobacteriota bacterium
CTATTAATCGATGATCCCGATCGCGGTCGGGAACTATCTGAGTCCCGCCTACGGCTTCGGGCTCGGTTTCGCGGTGGTCGTCGACGAATCGGCATCGCCCGAGCCGGACAACGATGGGGTACACCGGTGGGCTGGCGCGGCCAATACGTTCTTCTGGCTGGATCCGACCGAAGATCTGGTCGGCATGGTGTGGATGCAGTACGGGGCGTTCGCCGCCTACGAGATCAAGCGGGAGTTCCAGACGGTCGTCTACGAGTCGATCCAGTAGCGGCGCCGGATCGCGGCGGGTCAGTCGGCGGACGTAGCTTCGCGGACACCCGTCAGGAGCGCTTCGACCAGAGCGCGCTGACCCGGGTCGCCAGCAGAGGCCAGGGCCAGGCGCCACGCCTGTCTGGCTCGGTCGTGGTCCCCCTGCCCGTCGGCGATCTGCCCAAGCAGCTTCAACCCCTCGAAGGATGGCGCCTTGGCAAGGGACTGCTCGCAAAAATCGAGCGCTTCGTCGTGACGACCCGCGGTGAAGTAGGACGCGGCCAACTCGAGTGCGGCCTGCCACGCCGAGCCGGGGTTACGCAGGAGCGTCAGCGGCGCGGGTGGATACTCGTCCATCTCGGCGCGAATCGGCCCCAGCCGGTCGGCATACAGCGAGCGGGGCGCGGCCAGTTCAAGCCGCATGTTGTCGTCGGTATTGAGTTGGGCCCGAGCCGCGAACGCCGCCGTCCCCGCATCATCGAGACGAAGCTTGACCAGCAGGTCAGCCGGGTAGCGGACATAGGCCTCGGCCAAGCTGGCCCGGACCCGCGGCTCGGCGAAACGCTCGGCCATCTCGTCCAAAGAGAACTGGATCGGCGCCTCGGAGCCAAGCAGGATCAGGTCCCGATCGTTGAACGCCACGACGTGCGGGAACACCGACCGGAAGGTGGCCACCACTTCCCGAGCGGCCTCCTCCGACATCCCGTAGAGATGGAACCACTGCGCGAACACGCCGTCGGACGACAGTCGCGACCGGCCCAGCTCGAAGAAGTCGCGCGTGAACAGGTTGGCCACCCCGGTGATCCAGGGGTTCGACGGCTCGGAGATGATGACGTCGTAGGGCGTCTCGTCCCGACGGAACTCGCCTCGCGCATCTCCCAGCACCAGACGAAGCCGGTCGTCATCGAGCGGCTGCCCGTTGATCGGCTCGAAGAAGGCAGAGGCCTCGACCACCGCCGGCTCGATCTCGAACGCATCCACTTCCCGGACCGGATGACTCAGCACCGCGCCGACGGTCATGCCACTGCCGAACCCGACCACGGCCACGCGCTCCGCGTGGGGCGCGGCAAACAGGGGTAGGTGACCGAGCAGGGCCTGGGTCTCGATGTCGCCGGCGCCGTTCGAAGCGTCGGTCTTGCCGTTGATCTTCATGAGCAAGTAGCGGTCGATCTTCTGTACGGCCACCGACGCCGTCGGCCCATCTCGATAGAACAACAGCTCGTGCGACGCCAGCAGCTCCCGCATCCCGCGGTCGTCGTTCCAGACATAATCGCGGGCGCCGTGATACAGCCCGAAGCTGAGCGGCAGACGGCGCGCCGTGCCGTCCAGCGTCAGCAGCAACATGATGCCGACCGCGCTCGCAGCCAGGGCGCCTGGATGTCGACCGGGCGCGAGCACCGCCATCGCCACCGCACAGATCAGGGCGGCGAGCATGCCGGTTTGCACCGCCGCGCTAAGGTCCACGCTGCCGAACAACATGGCCGAGGCGAGAAGCGCGCCACATGCCGACCCGAGCAGGTTCGCGCCATAGAGCGACGAGACGTTCACGGAGGCTCCGTTTCCCCCGGCGAGCGACACGGCTACGGGAATCAGAGCGCCCAGGCAGAGGGTGGTGGGCAGCATCAACGCTGACGCCAGCGCACCCTGGGCCGCGAAGAGCCAGCTGCCGCCGTCAGTCACCCGGAACAGGTCGAGAAAAAGATACGGCAGGCGGGGTCCGACCGCCAGACTGAGAAACGCCGCCCAGGCCGAACCGAGCAGGAGCCACGCCGCGACGCCGGGCCCGGCCGGGCGACGTTTGAGCACCATGGCCGCGGCCGCCGACCCGATCGCAAGACCAGCCAGGAAGGTCGACAGCGTGATCGACACCCCGTACACCGACGAGCCGTAGACCATCGAGAGCGTGCGTGTCCACGCCATCTCGTAAATCATGGCGGCGCCACCCGAGACGGCCAGCCCCCAGCGAAGCCACGCCGGCGCGGACCCGTCGGGTTCCCCACCCTGGGCAGCCGGTGGGCTCTCGCTCCGCCACGCCAGATACGCCACCCACCCGGCAACTCCAAGATTCCCCGCGGCGGCAAGGACTAGCGTCGATGACAACCCGACAAACGGAAAGAAGAGGAACACCGCGGCCAGCGGTCCGGCGACGGCGCCTGCCGTGTTGACGGCATACAGCCAGCCGACGAGGGAGGCCCCCTCGTCGCGCTCCTCGGTCAACGCCCGCGCGAGTACCGGCAGCGAGATGCCCATGGGAACCGTCGCCGGCAAGAGCGCCAGGAGTCCATAGGCCAGCTGTAGAGACGGATCGACCAGGCTGGCCTGCGCCAGGATCACCGGGGTCGCGAGCGCATACACCCCCACCCAGCCCTCGAGCACGGCATAGACGACGAGCGGGGGCAGGACCCGCAGGGCCCGGCGCCCTGCCAACCAGGCACCACCGGCCATGCCCCCCATGAACGCGGCCAGCACCAGCCCCATCGCCACCGGCGTGGTCCCGAGCGCCAGCAGGAGCTGCCGGGTCCACACGACTTCCATCACCAGGGAGGTGAGTCCGGTGAGGAAGAAGGCGAGCAGGAGTGGTCGGACGAGCTGCCGTGTGCTCACATCTGCACTTTTCGGCACCCGCCGGTCGGACCTTTACGCTTTTGCCGTGCTTTTCCGAGGGGAAGGCGAGCTCACGCCAGCCCGGCCTGGGCCAGAAGGAACGCATACTGGAGCGCCACCTCGCGATAGCGCCGATACCGCCCCGACACTCCACCGTGACCGGCGTCCATATTGGTCTTCAGCAGCAGCGGCCGGTCGTCGGTCTTGAGCGCGCGCAGCCTGGCCACCCACTTGGCCGGCTCCCAGTACTGTACCTGCGAATCGTGAAGGCCGGCCAGGACCAGCAGCGCCGGATAGTCCTGCGCGGTGACGTTGTCATAGGGCGAGTACGCCAGCATCTCCTCGAACGCCTGGCGCTCGTTCGGGTTGCCCCATTCGTCGTATTCGCCCGTGGTCAGCGGAATCGTATCGTCGAGCATCGTCGTGACCACGTCGACGAACGGGACCTGAGCCACCGCGCCCGCGAAGAGATCGGGTCGCTGGTTCAGCACCGCGCCCATCAGCAGGCCGCCGGCGCTGCCGCCCATCGCGAACAACCGGTCCACGTCGGAGCGGCGCTCGCGCACGAGGAACTCGGCGCAGGCGATGAAGTCGGAGAACGTACTCTGCTTCTGCCCCAGCCGCCCGGCGTCATACCACCGCCGCCCGAGCTCCTGCCCGCCGCGAATGTGGGCGATGGCGTAGACGAAGCCGCGATCCAGCAGGCTCAACCGTGCCGAGTTGAACGCGGGGTCCATCGAGATCCCGTAGGCGCCGTAGCCATAGAGCAGCAGCGGCGCCGACCCGTCTCGCGGCGCGCCCTTCCTGGCCACGAGCGAGATCGGCACGCGCTCGCCATCGGCGGCCGTGGCAAACAGCCGCTCGGCCTGGTAGCGCTCCGGGTCGAAGTCGCCAAGCACCTCTTCCCGCTTCAACAGGGTGCGGCGGCGACTCGCCATGTCGTAGTCATAGGTGGAGGACGGCGTGGTCAGCGACTCGTAGCCGAACCGCAGTGTCCGCGTAGCCGGCTCGCGATTGACGCCGATGTAGCTGTCGAAGACCGGTTCGTCGAAGGCGATATCGTGCGCGCCCTCACCGGCCCAGGGGCGCACATGCAGGTGCACGAGCCCTTCGCGCCGTTCCTGAAGGACGAGATAGCCGTCAAACAGCTCGAAGGCTCCGAGCAGCACGTCGTCCCGGTGCGCCACCAGCTCCGACCAGCGCTCCTCGGACGGCGCCTCTTCCGCCGTCTCCATCAGCTTAAAGTTGCGGGCCTCACGGTTGGTGCGAATGTAGAAGCGCCCCTGGAAATGGTCGAGGTGATACTCGTGGTCACGCTCGCGGGGAAGGAAGACCCGGAACTCGCCGTCGGGCGTCTCGGCGTCGAGATAGCGATACTCGGTCGACACCGTTTGTGATGACGCGATCAAGAGGAACCGCTTCGAGCGGCTCTTGCCCACCTCACAGTTGAAGGTGTCATCGTCTTCCTGATAGACGAGGACATCCTCCTCTTGTGGCGTGCCGAGCCGGTGGCGATAGATCTGATGCCAGCGCAGCGTCGTCGGATCCTGGCGGGTGTAGAACAGGGTCTGGTTGTCGGCGGCCCAGGTAACGTTGGGCGTGACGTTCTCGAGAACGTCCTCGAGCAACTCGCCCGAATCCAGGTCCTTGATCCGGACCGTATAGATCCGTCGTCCTTCGAGGTCGGTCGCGAAGGCCATCCGCCGCTGGTCGGGGCTCACGACCCGCCCGGCCACCTGACAGAAGTCCTGCCCCTCGGCCACGACGTTGACATCGACGAGGATCTGCTCCGCCTCCGCGTCGTCGTCGGTGACGTTCAACGGTCGGCGGCAGTGGATCGGATATTCGCGGCCATCTTCGTAGCGGGTGAAGTAGGTGTAGTCACCCTGGCGGTAGGGCACCGACATGTCGGTCTGCTTGATTCGCCCCTTGATCTCCTCGAACAGCGTGTCCTGGAGCTCGGCGGTCGGCGCCATCACCACTTCGGTGTAGCGATTCTCCTGCTCCAGATAGCCGGTGACCTCGGGGCTGCCCCGCTCCCGCAACCAGAAATAGTCGTCGACCCTGGCCACGCCGTGGTGCTCGAACCGGGTCGGGTCGACCCGGGCGCGCGGCGCCGTGGCCGCGCTTGCATCAAGCGGGCTCACGGCGTCTTCACCGGAGGTGCCGGACGCGTCGGAAGCGTCCGGGGCTCGTCGCGAATCATGCGTTCGATCTCCTCGATGGCGCGTTCGAGCTGGGGGTCCTGGCCGGCGATGACCGACTTCGGATCGTTCTCCACCTCGATGTCAGGCTCCACGCCATAGCCTTCGATCACCCAGCTTCCATCGCTGTCGTTGGTGCCGAACTCGGGGACGTTCACGGTTCCGCCATCGATGAGGGGTCCGCGGTTGGTGATGCCCACCACGCCGCCCCACGACCGCTTGCCGATCAGCGGCCCGAGGCCCGCCTTCTTGAACCGATACGGGAAAATGTCGCCGTCCGAGGCCGAATCCTCGTCGAGGAGCGCCACCAGATGTCCCGCGAACACGGTCGTCGGGTAGGTGCCCACGTCGTCTTCGGTCCGCGAGAAACGGGTGCCCAGCAGCTCTCGACTGAGCCGCTCGATGAGCATGGCCGACACGTTGCCACCGCCGTTCCCTCTCACGTCGATAATGAGTCCGTCCTTCCGGATCTGACCGTAGAAGTACTTGATGAACTCCTGAATCCCGTTGGCGCCCATGTCGGGCACGTGCAAGTAGCCCACCCGGCCATCGGTAGCCTCGGTCACCTTGTCGCGATTGGCGGTTACCCGGGCCAGATAGCGCAGATTGACCTCGCTCGTGACCGGCTGCACCACCACCTCGCGCGCGTCATCGAACGACGCGGTGTCGCTGAGCGTGAGCCGCACAGGGCGGTCCGCCTTGTGCCGAAGCAACCGGTAGGGGTTGTCCGCTCCGTCGAGCGTCTCACCGTCGATGGCCAGCAGGTAGTCGCCTTCGCCGGCGTTCACCCCCACCTCGGTCAGGGGCGCCCGGTAGCGCGGCTCCTCGTTGTGCCCCGGGAAGATCGTGGCCAGGCGATATCGGCCAGCCGACCGGTCCAGCTCGAGCTCACTCCCCAGCAGCGCCACGTCGGGCCGCTCGGGGCTCATCCAGTCGCCACCCGCGATGTAGGCGTGCCCGACGTTGAGCTCCGCGATCATCTCGCCGATGACGTAGTTGAGGTCGGACCGGTGCGCGACATGCTCGAGCCAGGGACGATACTGGTCGCGAAGCGCCTCCCAGTCATACCCGTGCATGTTGTCGACATAGAAGAAGTCCCGATAGCGACGCCAGACCTCGTCGAAGATCTGCTCCCATTCCTGGGCCGGCACCCGATCCACCATCAACCCCGAGGTCGAAATGGTCTGGGGCTCGCCCTGCCCGCTGGCGTTGTGGAGCTGGTAGCGCCAGCCCGAAATGGTCAGGATCTTCTCGCGGTCCCACGGCAACGCATAACCGAACGCATTCCCCGCCAGAGTCTCGGTGTCGCGGTCGGCGAACGAGAACGTCTGCACCTCGGTCGGCACGTCTCCGCCACGACCGTAGAACTGTGCACCGGTCCTGATGAAGAACACCCGGTCGTTTCCGGCGCTCAACCCGACGTAGTTGTCGAACGCCACTGGCAGCCGCACGACGCGCCGGTCGAGACCCTCGAACTCGATCTCGATCGCGGTCTCTTCATCACCAGCGTCGGCATCGTCGGCCGCCTCGCCCCCCTCGCTCTCGTCAGACGTCACGTCGATCGTTACCTCGTCCGATTCGGGCGGCAGCGGATGCGGCACGTCGGGCCGCAGCGCCAGCGCGTAGATGCCCGTCTCGCGGTCGACGAGGTAGTTCCACTCGAACGAACCGAGCTGCGGCGCAAAGGAGCGGTCGGAGAGGTAGTAGAGATACTCGCCAGCCGGATCCCAGGCCGGGTTCCACTCGTG
Organism: uncultured Acidobacteriota bacterium; assembly: GCA_913043805.1. GTDB lineage: Bacteria > Acidobacteriota > Vicinamibacteria > Vicinamibacterales > UBA8438 > UBA2994. The sequence goes on from CAJWMX010000148.1 coordinate 6,806, forward strand.
GAACAGGTCACTCGTCACCTGATGCAACGTGGCGTCGGCCCGACGCCAGATGTAGATCGAACTGAACCCGGTGGCGTCGGTCAGCGAGAACGAAAGGTAGCCGCCCTTCGGAGACCAGCTGTAGTCCTGCAGCTGTCCGTTGGCCTGGTCTGCGATCTCGGTCAGCTCGCGGCTCTCGATCTCGAGTAGGAAGAGCTTGCCGTCCTTGTCGCTGAAGGCGATCCGCGCGCCGTCGGGGGACCAGGCCGGGGCGTAGCGCATCGCCTCTCCCCCGTCGGTGAGCTGGGTCGGCGCCTCCGACCCGTCCTGTGGCATCACGTAGATCTCGTCCTCGCCATCGGCATCGGACACGAA
>CAJWMX010000149.1 GCA_913043805.1 uncultured Acidobacteriota bacterium
CACGGCGCTGCCCGAGATCACCCAGGCCGAGGTGGTGGGCGCCCGGCCCTACGAGATCAGCATCGAGGTGTCGGAGACGGCGCTCCGTCGACACGGGCTCAGGTTCGACGATGTGGCCGATGCGGTGCGACGCTCATCGCTCGACCTCCCCGGGGGGGCGGTTCGCGCCGAGAGCGGCGAGATCCTGTTGCGGACGATCGGCCAGGCCTACGGGCGGGACGACTATGAGAACCTCGTGCTGCTGACCCGTCCGGACGGCACCCGGCTGATGCTTGCCGACGTGGCCACCGTGATCGACGGGTTCGCCGAGACCGACGAATCGGCCCGCTTCGACTTGGCGCCGGCGGTACTGGTGTCCGTCTATCGGACCGGCGACCAGCGCGTGCTCGAGATCGCCGACGCGGTCGAGCGGTATGTCGAGCGGGCGGAGAGAACGCTGCCACCTGGATTGACGCTGACGATGTGGCAGAACCAGTCCGAGGCGCTCGACGCCCGGCTGTCCCTGCTGCTGCGTAATGGGTTCGGCGGGTTCGCCCTCGTCTTCGTCTCTCTCGCGCTGTTTCTGGATCTGCGCCTGGCGTTCTGGACGAGCCTCGGGATTCCCATTTCGTTCCTGGGCGCGATCTGGCTGATGCCCACCTTCGACGTCTCCATCAACGTGATGTCGCTGTTCGCGTTCATCCTGGTGCTGGGCATCGTCGTCGATGACGCCATCGTCGTGGGCGAGAACGTCCACACCCACCAGCAGCGTCACGGCGACGCGATGCGGGGGGCGATCGAGGGCGCGCGTGAGATCTCACGCCCGATCATCTTCGCCGTGCTCACCACGATGGCGGCGTTCATGCCGATGCTGTTCGTGCCGGGACCGATGGGCAAGGTGTTCATGGTGATCCCGCTCATCGTGATTCCGTGTCTCTTCTTCTCCCTGGTCGAGTCGCTCATGATCCTGCCGGCTCACTTGTCGCATATGTCGCGGCGGAAGGGGCGAGGCCTGTGGCGTCGGTTCCAGGGACCGTTCACCAGCGGGCTGGCGTGGGTCACGCAGCACCTCTACAGGCCTTCCCTCGAGTTCGCCCTGCGCTGGCGCTATCTCACGGCGTCGGTCGGGATCGCCATGCTGATCCTGACCTCCGGTCTGGTGGCCGGAGGCTACACCAACTTCATCTTCTTCCCCTCGATCGAGGCCGACTTCATGTCGGCAAACGTCACCATGCCGCAGGGCGCGCCCGTGACGGCAACCTCCGATGCCCTGGCCCGGGTCGAGACCGGCGCCGCCCGTCTCCGGCAGGAGGTGATCGAGGAGACCGGGCAGGACGTGTTCCGTCATCTCTTTGCCTCGGTCGGCCGGCAGTCGCAGTCGGGAGGGCCCATGGGCGGCACCTCGACCAGCGGGTCCAACGTCGGAGCGGTGACGATCGAGCTGATTCCCTCCGAGCAGCGCTCGCTCGACAGCGAGACGCTCGGTCGTCGGTGGCGGGAGCTCACCGGGACGATCCCCGAGGCGATCGACGCCAGCTTCAGCGCCACGATCATGAGTCCCGGTGAAGACGTCAACGTGCAGCTCATGGGGTCGGACGTCGATCTGCTGCGCGACGCCGCGGGCGCGGTGCGGGACCGGCTGGCCGGTCTGGCCGGGGTGTACGAGATCACCGACTCCTTCCGCGACGGCAAGCAGGAGATGCGGTTGGGGATCAAGCCATCGGCGGAGACCCTCGGGCTGACCCTGCAGGATCTCGGACGGCAGGTGCGCCAGGCGTTCTACGGCGAAGAGGCGCAGCGGATTCAGCGTGGCCGCGATGACGTCCGGGTGCTGGTCCGTTATCCCGAAGCGCAGCGGCGTTCCCTCGGTGACCTCGACAACATGCGGATCCGGACGCCGGACGGCGCCGAGGTCCCGTTCCGTGACGTCGCCGTGGTCGAGACCGGTCGAGGTTTCTCGTCCATCCGGCGCGTCGACCGCAATCGTGCCGTCAGCGTGACGGCGGCGATCGATCCGACACTGACCTCGTCGGGGGCGGTGACCGAGGAGCTCGAGCAGGTCATCCTGCCCGAGGTGCTCGCCGGGTTCCAGGGTGTCACGTTCTCGTTCGAGGGGGCGCAGGCCCAGCAGGCTGATTCGATCGAGGGTCTGGGTCGGGGATTCGGCATCGCGGTGTTGCTGATCTTCGCCCTGCTCGCCGTTCCGCTTCGCTCCTACATACAGCCGCTCATCGTGATGGCGGCCATCCCGTTCGGGCTGGTCGGCGCCATCTGGGGGCACATCGTCATGGGGCTCAACGTGACGATGATCTCGATGTTCGGTCTGGTGGCGCTCACGGGGGTGGTGGTCAACGACAGCCTCGTGATGGTGGACTTCATCAACCGCAAGCGTGAGAAGCAGAGCAGCCTGCTCAGTGCCGTGCGTGAGGCGGGCGTGGCCCGGTTCCGACCGATCATGTTGACCTCGCTGACCACCTTCGCCGGGCTGGCGCCGCTCATGTTCAACCAGAGCTTCCACGCGGCGTTCCTGGTGCCGATGGCCGTGTCACTCGCCTTCGGCGTGCTGTTTGCCACCTTCATCACCCTGGTGCTGGTACCGACCGCCTACCTCATCCTGGACGACCTGCGCTCCATGGTGCTTGGTCGCTCGGAATCCGCGGCGCTTCCGGCGGCCGGATCACCGGCCCCCGCCGAATCGTAGCGGCACCGTTTTCCTTTCAGTCCAGATCGGCGGCGCCTCGACGTAACCGGGGGAAAACGATCTATCTCTCTGACTTTGATTTTCAATCAAACATACTTTCTTTCTAATAAAATCAGAGTAAGGAAAGACACAGCGAGGAGGCAAACAGATGCGGCAACTACACAACATCCGTCAGGACCTGGACAGGTCGTTGGCCCGTGACCTCAGGAGCCAGCTGGAGTCGTTGCGCGCCAACGCGCACAGCGATGTGGTCGACGAAGCGGTATGGAGTGAGAACGTCGCGGTCGCTGTCCAGGCCATTGAGGTGGACTAGCAACGCAAGCGTCAGATCCAGGCGGCGCTGGACCGGATCCGTGCCGGCCGCTATGGCCGGTGCGACAGCTGCGACGCCGACATCGCCGAGGCCCGCCTGGCCGCCGTGCCCTGGGCCACCCGGTGTGTCCGCTGTCAGGAGCGGCAGGAGCGTCTCGATGATGCGGCCACCGTCCGCGGACCCGTCTCGATGCGAGACGGATTCGAACGTCGTTTCGATGATGCGGCCTGACCAGGGGGTACACGGATGGAGAAGCATGGCAGCGGGGTGGACCGGACGGAATCGAGCTCAGAGGACCTGGTCGACGTCTACTTCCGTGATGTGTCGAAGCATCCGATCCTGAGCCGGGACGAGGAGCGGGCGATGCTCGACGCCCTCGACGAGTACCAGGATCCGGAGGAGCGTGTCCGCGCCACCGAGCGGGCACATCGGCAGCTGGTCGAGGCGAACCTGCGTCTGGTCGTGATGCTCGCCAAGGGCTATCAGCATCGTGGGTTGTCGCTGCTGGACCTGATCCAGGAAGGCAATGTCGGACTTCTCAAGGCGGTGGAGCGCTTCGACCGACATCGTGGGGTGCGATTCTCGACCTACGCGTCATGGTGGATCCGGCAGTCGATCGTGCGGGCCCTCATCGACAAGGCACCCACCATCCGTATCTCGAGTCACCGGGTCCACCAGATGCGTCAGGCGCAGCGGGCGCGTCGACGTCTCGAGCGGGAGCTGGGGCGACCACCCTCGGACGAGGAGGTCGCCCGGCTCCTGGGGGTGACGGCGGACGTCATGGAGCGGATAGTCAATGCGGCTCCCGAGATCGGGTCACTCGACGTTGGCGAGCCCGAAGATGGCCGACCGGCCGCCCAGGTGCGCGACGAGAAGGGGCCGACACCGTTCGAACGGCTGTCGGCCGTCAGCCTCCGACGCGATACCCGGCAGGCGCTGTCGGTGCTGACGCCGCGTGAGGCGCTGGTTCTGGAGTGGCGGTTCGGACTGGATGGCGGCGCCTATCGGACGCTCGCCGAGATTGGGGCCCGGCTCTCGCTGACCAAGGAGGGGGTGCGGGGCATCCAGGTCCGGGCGTTGAACAAGCTACGCCATTCGATTCACGCCGGGGTGCTTTCGGACTGGTGGCAGACGGCCTGATCGGCATCCGCCCGCTCGGCCCGTGTCGCAATCGCGCGCAGCATGCCGGTGAAGATGCGGCCGTGGAGCGGGTAGATGCCGTACCAGTAGAGGAGGCCGGCGAGACCCTTGGGATCGAAGATGGCGGTCTGACGCACGACGCTCTGGTTCTTCCCGCCCGGCTCCACCTCGAACTCGAGCCACGCCCGGCCCGGTAGCTTCATCTCCGCCGCCAACCGCAGCCGTCGATCCGGCTCGAACGCCTCGACCCGCCAGCAGTCGAGCGTATCGCCTACGCGGAGCGACTCCGGATCTCGGCGCCCGCGTCGCATGCCGATTCCGCCCAGCAGCAGATCGGCCCACCCGCGGAGCGTCCAGAGGCTGTCGAGGTGATACCACCCTTGTGCACCACCGATCCGTCGGATCGGCGCGAACGCCCCGGCGGCGGGAGCGTCGACCTCGACGCTGCGACTGTCCACCAGCCGGGTCCCGAACTGGACGCCCGCCCAGGTGCGGGTGGTTCGACCGGACGAGATCGCGTCCGACCAGCGGGTGGCCGCCAGCTCCTGGTCCTCGTTCAGGCGAGCTCGATGGATCGCCTCGGCCAGACCCATCGGCCGCACATCGAACGCCGAGGCGGCGCTGCGGTCGTCGACCACGGTAGGGTTCCGCACACTCTCGATCAGCTCCCGCCCCACCCGCGCGTACACCGGCGTGGTCAGACCCAGCCACAGGCTGGAGAGCCTGGGCGTGAGCAGCGGCACCGGAAGGAGCCAGCGACGCAGCCCCCGCTGCCGGGCGTACTCGAGCATGATCTCCCGGTAGGACACCACGTCGGCACCGCCCACTTCATACACCTGGTCGCTAGCTTCGGCGAGGGTCCGAGCCGCCACCAGATACTCGACCAGATCCTCGACCGCGATCGGCTGGGTCGGCGTCCGCACCCATCGGGGACAGAGCATGACGGGGAGCCGCTGAACCAGCGACCGGATCAGCTCGAACGACAGGCTCCCCGAGCCGAGCACGATCGAGCTTCGCAGCTCGACCACCGGTACCCCCCCGCTCCGCAGGACCTCGCCGGTTTCCTGCCGGCTCCGAAGGTGGGCCGAGAGCTGGTCGTTGTCGCGGCCGAGGCCCCCAAGGTAGACGATGCGCCGGACCCCCGCGGCTCCAGCCGCCTGAGCGAAGTTGGCCGCCGCCGCCCGGTCACGCGCGGCAAAGTCGTTGCCGGCCCCCATCGAGTGCACCAGGTAGTAAGCCGTGTCGACCCCCTGCAGCGCCGGAGCGAGGGACTCCGGGTCGAGACAGTCCCCCTGCACCACGTCGGTGCTGGCCGTTGCCGGTCGGACGAACTCGGGGCGGCGCGCCAGGCACCTGAGGCGCACCGGCTCGGTCTCGAGCCGGGCTCTCAGCCGGCCCCCGATGTAGCCGCTGGCTCCGATCAGGAGCACGAGAGGGTCACTACTGGTCATTTCTCTATAGTATAATCTATGTTCTTTTCATGACAAGCCTGCTGGTTGCCTCCGAATGCCCATGACCACCCTCGACGCGATCGCCGCGCTCCCCGAGGTCCGGGTGCGTCGCTCCGGGCCCCCCGACTCCGAGGGGCGGTGTGTCGTGTACTGGATGCAGCGCGCTCAGCGAGCCCAGGACAACCGTGCCCTCGACGTCGCGATCCAGGCCGGCAACCTGCTGCGGCAGCCGGTGGTGGTGTTCCTGGCGCCGGTGCCCACCTACCCGAACGGCAACCTTCGGCACTACCGCTTTCTCTTCCAGGGCTTCGACGGGCTGGAGCCGGCGCTCACCCGGCGAGGGGTCGGTCTCGTCTTTCGGCTCTATCCGCGCCACCGGCTCGAACCGTTCCTGGACGAGGTGTGCCCGTCGCTGCTGGTGGGCGACGAGAACCCGTTGCGTGAAACAGAAGCATGGCGGGTGAAGGTGGCCGAGCGGGTCCGGGTGCCGTTCTGGACCGTGGATACCGAGGTGGTCGTCCCGTCCGTCTGTCTCGAGAAGGAGCAGTATGCGGCCCGGACGATCCGCCCGCGGATTCACCGGCTGCTGCCCACCTACCTCGTGCCCCCGCCGGTCCCGCGGGCACGGACCCCGTGGACTCCGGCGTCTGGGCTTGCGCGAGAGCCGGTCACCAGCCGGGTGCCCGATGACTACCCGCTCGACCGGCGGGTGGACGCCGTCGGAGATCTGGTCGGTGGCGCGAACGAGGCCCGACGCCGGCTCCGGCGATTCGTGCGTACCACGCTGAGCGGGTACGACACGGCCCGGAATCATCCCGAACAGGACGGCACGAGCCGGCTGTCGGCGTATCTCCACTTCGGCCATCTCGGTCCCCGGACCGTGGCGCTGGCCGTCCGCGACAGCGACGCGCCGGAGGCGGACCGGGCCGCCTTCCTGGAGCAGCTGATCGTGCGGCGCGAGCTGGCCATCAACTTCGTTCGCTACAACGACCGCTATGACCGGCTCGACGGCTGCGAACCGTGGGCCCGCCGAACGCTCGATGAGCACCGCGGCGACCGGCGCGAGGTGATCTACACACCCCGCCAGCTCGAGGGAGCCGAGACCCACGACCCGCTGTGGAACGCCGCCCAGCGACAGATGGTCGAGACCGGCTGGATGCATGGTTATGTCCGGATGTACTGGGCGAAGAAGATCCTCGAGTGGACTCCGACTCCAGAGGACGCGTTCTCCATCGCGGTCGAACTGAACGACCGCTACCAGCTCGACGGGCGGGACCCCAATGGGTATGCCAGCATCGCCTGGGCGATCGGAGGGAAGCACGACCGGGCCTGGGGACCGACGCGCCCCGTGTTTGGCACGGTGCGGTTCATGTCGCTGGCCAGCACCCGGCGAAAGTTCGACAGCGCGGCTTACATCGGCCGGTTTGGCGTGGATTGAGCCGCACCGAGCGGCTCAATCCGGATTCACGCAGGCAAAGCTCGACGCGTCGTCGATGTCGCCGCTGCCGTCCCACCGGGCCACCTGGGGGTAGGGGCAGAGCGGACGACTGCGCACG
>CAJWMX010000150.1 GCA_913043805.1 uncultured Acidobacteriota bacterium
CGCCAAACCCGACCGTGGCCAACATGATCGAGCAGGGCAAGACGCCGGTGCTCGACGAGGCCGCGCTGGCCGAGCTGGGGTTCAACCTGGTGCTCTACCCGCTGGCCGGCCTCTACGCCTCGGCGCACGCCATCGCCGACATCTACGGCCGTCTGCGCGACGAGCACACCACCAGGTCGGCGGGCGACCGGATGATGGCGTTCGACACGTTCAACGACCTGATCGGGGTGGAAGACCGCTACCGGATGGCCGAGCGCTACGGCCACTCGGAGTAAGATCGATCCCCAGCCCGCACGGCATGTCCGACAAACAGATTCCCGCGTCGATCGACGACCTGCAGACCCTGCTCGCCAGCGAGTTCTATGTGGCGGACCGGGGGCTGGCCACCTCGATCTATCTCGCGCTCACCCTGGGCCGACCGCTGCTGCTCGAAGGCGAGGCGGGGGTCGGCAAGACCGAGGTGGCGAAGGTGCTGGCCAGCGGGCTCGGCACCGAGCTGATCCGGCTGCAGTGCTACGAAGGGCTGGATGTCTCCCACGCGGTCTACGAGTGGAACTACGCCCGGCAGCTGCTCGAGATCCGGATGCGGGAAGCCGCGGGCGGCGCCGACCGCACGCAGCTGGCGGAAGACCTCTTCAGCCGCGACTTTCTGGTCAAGCGGCCGTTGCTGCGTGCGCTCGAGGCCGAACGGGCGCCGGTGCTCCTGATCGACGAACTGGACCGGGCCGACGAAGAGTTCGAGGGATATCTCCTCGAGCTGCTCTCCGACTATCAGATCACGGTGCCGGAGCTGGGCACGGTGAAGGCGGTGACGCCACCCATCGTGGTGATCACCTCGAACCGCACCCGCGAACTGCACGACGCGCTGAAGCGGCGCTGCCTCTACTGGTGGATCGACTATCCGGACTTCGAGAAGGAGTACCGGATCGTGACCGAGAAGGTACCGGCCGCGCCGGCCGCGCTCGCCGCCCAGGTGACCCGGTTCGTCCAAGAGCTGCGCTCGGCCGAGCTCTACAAGGTGTCTGGCATCTCCGAGACGCTCGACTGGGTGGCCGCCCTGGTGGCCCTCGACCGCACGGAGCTCGACGCCGACACCGTCGACCAGACGCTGGGCCTGGTGCTGAAGACCCAGGAAGACCTGGACGCCATCCGTGGCGACAAGGCCCGCGCCCTGGTCGAACAGAGTCTCGCGCCCACCGAAGCGTAGGTCGGCATGTCTGACGGACACCTCTTCAAGAACCTGCTGCACTTCGGTCGTCTGCTGCGCACGGCCGGCATCGAGACCCACGCCGGGCGCATGCTCGAGGTGGCCGAGGCGCTGACCCACGTCGAGCTCGGTCGGCGCGACGACTTCTACTTCACGCTGCGCACGCTGCTCGTGAACCGACCCCAGGACGGCCCGGCCTTCGATGCCGCCTTCCGTCTGTTCTGGCGGGTGCCACGCCCCGCTGGCAATCCGAACGCCGACCCCAAGAGCGAAGGCCCGCGCAAAACGGCGCCGCCCCCGGAGGGACCACCCGCCGACCCGCGCGACGCGCCACCGCCAGACCGCAGCGAAACGGTGATGCAGGCCGAGCAGGTGGCGGCGATGACCTACAGCGCCCGCGAGGTGTCGCGCACCAAGGACTTCGCCGGCTTCAGCGACGACGAGATCGCCTCGGCGCGCGCCATGATGGCGGCCCTCGACTGGCGGCTCGGCACCCGCATCACCCGCAGGTGGCGCGCCGGACACGGACCGGTGGTGGACATGCGACGGGCGGTGCGCACCAATCTTCGTCACGGCGGCGAGCTGGTGCATCTGCCACGTCGCGAGCGCCGCATCCAGGTGCGTCCGCTGGTGTTGCTGTGCGACGTCAGCGGCTCGATGGAACGCTACAGCCGGATGCTGCTCCACTTCGTGCACACCCTCTCGGGTGGCCTCGACCGCGTGGAGGCGTTCCTCTTCTCGACCCGGCTGACCCAAGTGACCCGGCAACTGGCCCGCAAGGGTGTCGATCAAGTGGTCCCGAAACTGCCAGGTGAGGTGCCAGACTTCGCGGGCGGCACCCGTATCGGCGAGGCGCTCGGCCAGTTCAACGTGACCTGGTCGCGCCGGGTGATGGGACATGCGCCCGTGGTGCTGCTCATCTCGGACGGCTGGGACCGTGGCGACCCAGACCAGCTGAGCCGCGAGATGGCTCGGTTGCAGCGCTCGTGTCACCGGCTGATCTGGCTGAACCCGCTCCTGGGCTCGCCCCGCTACCGGCCGCTGACCCGCGGCATGCAGGCGGCGCTCCCCTGGATCGACGACTTTCTCCCCGTGCACAACCTGGCCAGCCTCGACGCGCTGGCCGAGCATCTCAACCGGCTGCCCGACCGACGCCCCTGGCGTCGCACCGGCGCCCCCCTTCTTCGTCGCCGCCCCTCAGTCACGGCGACCCCGGAGCACCTGTCTTCATGAAGATCACGGCCACCTACACGTTCGACGCGCCGCGCCAGGCGGTGTGGGACCTGCTACAGGACACCGAGGCCATCGCCGTCTGTCTGCCCGGCTGCGAGGCGCTCGAGCCGATCGACGAGCACCGCTACAGGGCCACCCTGACCGTGGGCATCGCGGCGGTGACCGGTCGCTACGAAGGCACGGTCGAGATGCAGGATCTCGACCCGCCGAACAGCTACCGCCTGGTAGTCGAGGGACGCGGCAAGCCAGGGTTCATGAAGGGAGGCGGCGCGCTGAAGCTGACCGACCAGGATGGCGGCACCCGGGTGGACGTCGAAGGCGACGCCGAAGTGGGCGGCACCATCGCGCGGGTGGGCCAGCGCCTGATCGGCAGCGTGTCGAAGATGATGATGGACCGCTTCTTCACCTGTCTACGGTCGCGTCTGACCACCTAGCAGGCTGCTAAGCTGGAGCTATGGCACGACGATCCGTGGTCGGGTGGCTCGCACTCATCGCCAAGGGCATTGGCGCCGTGCTCTTGCTCGTGGCCGGCACCGTCGCGGTGGCCTGGATGGCCGGCGTCCGGGTGGAGCTGAGCGGCGGCTTGCGTCCGATACTCACTCGGTTCGACGCCGAGGCGAACATCGACGCGCTCGAGGCCGATCGAGCCCGCGACGCCGAACCTGCCCCCGCCGGCGTGAAGGCCGACCGGCGGCCAGAGGCAGTCTGGGCGTCGTTTCGCGGCGATGCACGTGACGGGCACTATCGCTTCCCGATCCGGACCGACTGGCCCGACGACGGCCTGAGCCCACTCTGGAAGCAACCGATCGGTGGCGGCTATGCCTCGTTCGTGGCGGCTGACGGCCGGCTGTTCACCATCGAGCAGCGACGTGATCAGGAAGTGGTAACCGCCTACGACGCCGAGACCGGCGCAGAGATCTGGATGCACGGGTGGGACACGCTGTTTCAGGAGGCGATGGGCGGCAACGGCCCCCGCGCCACCCCGACCCTAGACGGCGACCGTCTGTTCGCCTTGGGCGCCGGCGGCGAGCTACGGAGCCTGGCCGCCGCCGACGGACGTCAGCACTGGCGCACCAACATCCTGGAGGACGCCGGCGCCCGCAACATTCAGTGGGCCATGTCCGGGTCACCGCTGGTCGTCAACGGCCTGGTCGTGGTAGCGCCGGGCGGACCCGACGGCCGATCGGTGGTGGCCTACGACGCCGACACGGGCGACATCGTCTGGGCCGTGCTCGACGACGTGGCCGGCTACGCGGCGCCGGTGCTGACCGAGTTGGCCGGCGAGCGGCAGATTCTGGTGGTGACCTCCCAGCGCGTGGCCGGACTCTCGGTGGCCGACGGCGCGCTGCTGTGGGAGCACCCCTGGATCACCAACAGCGGACCGCCCAACATCTCGCAACCGCTCGTCATCGGCAATAGCGTGTTCCTCTCGGCCGGCTACGGCCATGGCGGCGCGCGCTTCGACGTCAGCCGCGATGGTGGGCAGCTGGTGGCCACCGAGCGCTGGCGCACCAATCGGATGAAGAACCGGTTCGCCAGCTCGGTACTGCACGAGGACTACATCTACGGGCTCGACGAGGGGATCCTCGCCGTGCTCGAGGCCGAGTCAGGCGAGCGGGCCTGGAAAGCGGGTCGCTATGGCCACGGCCAGCTGCTGCTGGCCGACGGGCATCTGGTGATTCTGACCGAGCGGGGTGAGGTAGTGCTGGTGCGGGCCACCCCCGAGGAGCACCAGGAGTTGGCCCGGTTCGACGCCATCGACGGCAAGACGTGGAACGTGCCGGCGCTGGTCGACGGACGTCTCTACGTGCGCAACGCCGCAGAGATGGCCGCCTTCGACGTCAGACCGTAGGTTTCTCGCCGACACGCCAAGAAACCTGGCAACGGGTCAGGCTCGTTTCCGCTTCTTCGCGGTCTTCCGAGCCGTAGACTTTGCAGGGGTCTTCTTTGCTTCGCTGACCGTGTCGAGGCTCTTGTGCAGGGCGGCCATCAGATCCACCACCTTGGCCGGCTCGTCCTCTTCCTGCACCACGAACTCTTCGCCCGCCACCTTCACGTCGATGACCGCGCGCAGCTCCTTCTGATACTGGTCTTCGGTCTCGCCGAAGTCGATCTCGCCTTCGAAGTTGCCAGACGTCGCGCCCCGTCCTCAGGGCGCCTGGCGGGCGGCAGACGCCTGTGTATTCTGGGCGTCGCATGGGAGGACGCTCCGGCTCACGGGCACGTCCGGCCGCAGCCGGGAAACCGGCCGCTCGCTGGCGCGGCGGCACCACGGCGCTCAAGCCGATGCTGGCGGTGCTGACCGACCCCAACGAGCACGACCGGCTGCTGGCTCGCGACGACCTGGTGTTCGAGCCCAAGTACGACGGCATCCGGGCCCTGATCGAGGTGGAGCCGCCCGCCTCACCACGCGCCACTCCCCGTATCCGGATCTGGTCGCGCCTCGGCAACGAGAAGACCGACCAGTTCCCCGAGGTGGCCGACGCGCTGGCGTCCGTCGCACCCACCCTCGATGGCCCGCTGCTGCTCGACGGCGAGATCGTGGCCGTCGACGCCGCGGGCGGCGCACTCCCCTTCCAGCATCTGCAGGGCCGCATGCATCGGCGACGACCCTCGCGTGCCAAGCTGCCCAGGACCGGCTCGGCCTTCATCGCCTTCGACCTGCTGCGCAACGGTGGCGAGGACCTGCGGACGCTGCCGCTGACCGCGCGACGGTGGCGAGGACCTGCGGACGCTGCCGCTGACCGCCCGCCGGATGCGTCTCGAAGCGGTCGCCTCGGAATGGGGCGACCCCGTGCTTCGGCTGATCAGGAGTCAGATTGGCGATGGCGCGGCGCTACGGCAGGAGGGGGTGGTGGCGAAAGACCCGGGCGCCCGCTACCTGTCGGGCAAGCGGCACCCGGGCTGGCGCAAGATCAAGTTCGTCAAACGGCAAGAGTTCGTGGTGGGCGGCTGGACTGAGGGCCGTCAGACGCGCAGCCACTTCGGCGCGCTCATCGTCGGCTACTACGCACCGGACGATCCGGAACATCTGGTCTACGCGGGGCACGTCGGGTCTGGATTCAACAGCGCCGAGCTGTCCGCCATCGGCGAACACCTGCAGGAGATCGAGCGGGACGACCCGCCCTTCGCCGACGTCCCTCCCACCAACGAAACGACCCACTGGGTCTACCCCAGTCTGGTGGTGGACGTGAAGTTCACGCAGTGGACGGCCGACGACGTGCTGCGCAACCCGGTCTACATGGGGGTGAGGACGGATCGGGAGGCCGAGGAGGTGCGCCGGGAGGATACGCGGGCGGCGTCTCGGCCTGCGCAAGGAGTCAGAAGACAGGAGACAGGAGGAAAACCCCGCCGGCTTCAGGACAAAACCATGCCATAGAGCCTGAGATCTCGCGGCCAACCCTGGATCCGGCGGTCGCGCAGTTGTGCTCGCAGATCGACGCGCTGGAGGCCAGCCGGAAGCGAAGCACGTTGGTCATGCCCGACGGCTCGCGGGTCGAGGTGGGTAACCTGCACAAGGTGTTCTGGCCCGAGCCCGGACTGACCAAGGACGATCTGGTTCGCTTCAACCTCCGGATGTCCCCCTATCTCCTGCCGGTGGTGACCGACCGGCCGCTCGTCATGAAGCGGTTCCCGAACGGCATCGACGGGAAGTGGTTCTACCAGCACCGGTCGCCCGACCAGATACCGGAGGGCATCCGGTTGGCCGTGGTGCGAGAGAGTCCGGACCGGGCCGACACCGAGGTGCCGTATCTGATTGGCGGCAGTCTGCAGACGCTCACCTACATGGCGCAGCTGGCCGTCCTGTCGCAGGACCCGTGGTTCTCGACGCTACCCGACATTCGAGAGGCCGACATGGTGGCGCTCGACCTCGATCCGATGCCGGAGACGCCGTTCAGCAAGGTGATCGAGGTGGCGCGCTGGCTGCACGACGAGTTGGACAAGCTGGGCACCCCGGCCGTCGTGAAGACGTCCGGTTCGTCCGGCCTCCACATCTTCATCCCGCTGCCACCCGGCACTCCATACGACGCCAGCATAATCTTCTGTCAGATCCTGGCCACCATCGTGGCCTCGCGGCACCCCCGCACGGCGACGGTCGAGCGGATGGTCAAGAAGCGCCCCACCGACGTCGTCTACATCGACTACCTGCAGAACATCTACGGCAAGACGCTGGCATGCGCCTACAGCGCTCGCGCCAGCCGGTTCGCAGGCGTCTCCACCCCGCTCACCTGGGACGAGTTGCACGACGGCCTCAGGAGCGGCCTCCGCCCCGAAGACTTCACCATGCAGAACATCTTCGACCGCCTCGGAAGAGTGGGGGACCTCTGGGCACCGCTCCGGGACGATCCGCCAGCCGACCTGCACGCCGTGCTCGACTACGCCGGCCCCTAAGCGGTTGCGCGGGCCGCGGACAGCCCGTAAAATTAGCGGGTTGCGCGCCTGTAGCTCAGCTGGATAGAGCGCCGGGCTTCGAACCCGTAGGTCGGGGGTTCAAATCCCTCCGGGCGCGCCAACTTGTTTGGCGCCTGTAGCTCAGCTGGATAGAGCGCCTGCCTCCGGAGCAGGAGGCCGCAGGTTCGAATCCTGCCAGGCGCGCCATTTTCCCCTCGTGTGGGCCGCTAGCTCAACTGGCAGAGC
>CAJWMX010000151.1 GCA_913043805.1 uncultured Acidobacteriota bacterium
CGGTCTGGATGTTGAGCGCCCCGACGTCGAAGGTGCCCACCTTCCCGGTGACGCGACCGCCCGCCAGTATCGGCACCACCGAGCCGCCCTGGAGACCGATACGCCGGCTGAAGAACATCGTCGGCGCACCCACCCCGTTGAACGTGCTGCCGCGCGCGAAATCGAAGTTGCCCCGGGCCTCGAGAAAGAACTCCCGTTTCTCGGGAAAGAAGAGACTGAAGCGCGTCAGGTCGAGTTGCTGCTCGTCGACCTCGACCTGGGCAAAATCGGTGTTCACCGTGAAGTCGGCGGTCAGGTTCTGGGTGATGCCGTACTTGACGTCGAGCCCGACGTCGCCGTCGAGGTCATTTCGACGAACTGGCGCGGCGTCCAGGTCGGTGGTGACGCCCCCGATGCCATATGGCTTGATTTCGACGTTCCGACTTTGCTGCGGGAGCTCGACGCCGACCAGCGATCCGGCGTCCGAGATGCGCCAGAATCCGGCGATGACGCTATTGCCGCGGGCGGCCGAGATGGGAAGGGCGGTCAGGTAGGAGGCCTCGGTCCGACGCCGGATGATGCGGCGAAGCTGCAGCCCCCATACCTGGTCAAGGACGGGACGATAGCGGAGCGATTTGAACGGGATCTCGATCTCGACCGTCCAGCCACCGTCGAACCGACCGGTGCGCGAGTCCCAGATGGTGTTCCAGTCGCTGTTGACCCGCCCGCCTTCGTCGGAGATCGCGAAGTCGGAGAAACCCCCAATTGGTGTGACCAGGAACGCGAGCCCGTTGCGACGGTCGTAGAAGGTATCCAGCATCACCGAGAACGAGTCGTTCTGGCGGAGCTGAAAGACATCCCGCCGCATCTCGTTCGCGACCCACTCGCTGCGCGGGGCATCGTCATAGCAGCGAGCCGCGATGTAGATGCTGGTGTCGTCATACAGCACCCAGGCTTCGGTCCGCTGGCTCCCGGGCGATCCTTCATCCGGAAGCTGCTGGATGAAATCGGTGATGAACGCCACCTCGTCGTAGACGGACTCGTCGAGACGGCCGTCGAGCTCGAGCGGCGACTCGAGTCGCGTGGCGCGTACGGTGGCGCGCCCCTCGGCGTCGCGATTCACAACCGCCGGCGCCACTGGCGGCGCGGGACCGCGAAGGGTAGCGGGGCCTGAAGAGACGGGCTGGGCCGACGCCGGGGCGGCGAGCCAGAAGACTGCGGCGGCTGTAGTCAGCCGCACAAGCCGGCAAGGACGCATGGACGACGGAACAGTATAGACTTGCGTGTTCGCTCAAGGGGAGGATGAGGAATGAACCTGTTTGGAAGCATTCGGCTGCGCCAAGCCGGCCTGATCGTGGCCGCGGCGACGCTGTTGTCCACGCCACTGCTGGCGAACGACTGGCCCGAGTGGCGCGGCGCCGGTCGCCACGGCGTGTGGAGCGAGACCGGCATCGTCGAGGGCGTGCCCGACACGCTGAACGTGAAGTGGCGTGTGCCGGTCAGCTCGGGATACTCGGGTCCCGCGGTAGCCGACGGCCGGGTCTTCATCACCGACTGGGTCGAGGAT
The DNA here is from genome assembly GCA_913043805.1 of uncultured Acidobacteriota bacterium. Taxonomy (GTDB): domain Bacteria; phylum Acidobacteriota; class Vicinamibacteria; order Vicinamibacterales; family UBA8438; genus UBA2994. The sequence continues at coordinate 1,547 of CAJWMX010000151.1, forward strand.
CCCGAGTCTCGGACGATGGACGGTACCGAGCGGGCGATGGCGCTCGACGAGGACACCGGCGAGGTGCTCTGGACCCGGGAGTGGCCGACCTCCTATCGGATGCTGATGGCGTCCTACGCGATCGGTCCTCGGGCCACGCCGACGGTCGACGACGACCGGGTCTACGTGGTTGGCGCCGCCGGCGACTTCTACTGTCTCGATGCTGCGACCGGTGAGGTCCAGTGGGAAAAGCACTACATCGAGGACTACGACAGCTTCATCCCGACCTGGGGCGTCGCCAGTTCGCCGATCGTCGACGGCGACCGGGTGATCAACGTGGTGGGTGGCGAGCCCGGAGGCCTGGTCGTCGCCTGGAACAAACACACGGGCGATGAAGTGTGGCGGTCGCTCGACGTCGAGGGCGAGATGGGCTACGGCCAGCCGATCATCATCGAGGCGGGTGGCGCGCGTCAGCTCATCGTCTGGCACGCGGCCGCGCTGGTCTCGCTCAATCCCGAGAACGGGGAGCTCTACTGGGAAGAGGAATGGGAAGCCGGTTCGGGCATGTCAGTCGCGACTCCGGTGCACAGCGGGAGCTACCTGCTGGTCACGCAGTTCTACCGCGGCTCGCTCATGATGCGGCTCGACCAGGACCGGCCCGACGCCGAGCTGCTGTGGAGAGGACAAAGCCGCAGCGAGATGCCGGAGGAGACCGACGGCCTGCATGCGTTGATCACCACGCCCCTGATCGAGGGTGACTACATCTACGGGGTGGGCAGCTACGGGGAGTTGCGCGGTCTCGACGCGACCAACGGCGAACGGCTGTGGATGAGCGACCAGATGGTGGCCCAGGCGCGGTGGGGCACCGCGTTCATGGTCAAGCAGGGCGACCGCTATCTGGTCAACAACGACGATGGGTTCCTGATCAGCGCGCAGTTCACGCCGGACGGATACGTGGAGCAAGCGCGGACCAAGCTGATCGAACCGACGGGCGATGCGGCGTTCGGCGCCAGGCGGTTCGGCCAGCGGCCGATCAACTGGACCCATCCGGCCTACGCCAACGGCCACGTGTTCCATCGCAACGACAACGAGCTCATCAAGGCGTCGCTGTCGGCGGACGACTACTAGTGACTGGTCCGTCGGACGTCCGCTCTCTGAGCGAGCGGCTGGTCGCAACTCTGCGCCCGGTCGCCCCACCCATTGCCATCACCTTCCACACCGCGGAGGCCCCGGGGCCTTCGCGACGTGAGGTGGCCTATCCGGAGCCGAACGATCACGGGCGGACCGGTCAAGTACCGGCGGGCTGCGTCTTCTGGATGCATGCGTCGAGCGAGACGTTCGCCACCACCAAGGCCGACCACGCCAACTGCAGCGTCGGCAGCTACACACACGGCTTCCTGACCCTCGAGGAAGCGGCGGCGACCGATGACGTGGGCGCCGTGCTGGAGTCCGGCTGGGTCGACGAACCGGCGGTCGTTGCGCTGCCGGTCGTGGCCGAGCGCCCCGGGTCGGTGGTGTATGGCCCCCTGGCCGACGCCACGGCCCTCCCCGACGTCGTACTCTTGCGCGTGACCGGACTCGGACTGATGACGCTCAGTGATGCCGTGCCCGGCGTGCAGTTCGAGGGCAAGCCGCAATGCCACATCGTGGCCATGGCCAAGGAACAGAATGCCGTCGCCGCGAGCGTGGGCTGTGCGTTGAGCCGCGCTCGCACCGGCATGGCGCCCGAAGAACTCACCTGCGCGATTCCGGGCGCCCGACTCGATGCGGTGGTGTCCGCGCTCGAAGCAACGGTCGATCTGAATCGAGCCATGGCCAACTACGCCGCGACCGACGCCCAGCGGTTCCGCTAGCCTCCACAGGATCCACCCTTCCTGTCGCTGCCGTCCTGAGCCACCCCGGGTCCGGGCTCGTAGCGTCTGGGTTTACATATTCCAATCTAGGCATATATTGACTCCATGGCGCGAGCCGCAACCACCTCCGACGTCTTCAATGCCGTCGCCGAACCGAGCCGGCGCGCGTTGCTCGACTGCCTGGCTCACGGCGAACTCGCGGTGGGCGCGCTGGTGGACCAGACCGACCTCGAGCAGCCGTCGGTGTCGAAGCATCTGCGAGTACTGCACGCGGTGGGACTGGTCACGAGTCGGCGTGATGGGCGACAGCGGTTCTACCGCCTGGAAGCCCAGGCGATGCGCCCGCTACACGCCTGGGTGAGGACCTTCGACCGGTACTTCGAGCGGCAGCTCGAACGCGTCAAGGAGCGCGCCGAATCAACACGCAGGGAACATCCACGAAAGGAGCCGTCATGACACTCACACTACCAACCGTCGAGGAGTTGACCGTCCGGGTGGACAAGGAGGTCCAGGTCGAGGCCAGCGTCGAACAGACGTACGCAGCGCTACTGGAGCAGATCGGACCGGCCAACGAGGCCCCAGACGGCACCCCGCTTCCGATGGTGATCGAACCGCGGCCGGGCGGTCGCTGGTTCCGCGATCTCGGCAACGACAACGGTCACCACTGGGAACATGTCCAGGCCATCAAACGGCCCACGCTGCTCGAGATCAGCGGGCCGATGTTCATGTCCTATGCCGCGACCGCGAACATCCAGATACAGATTGGGGGAGCGGGACGGCGGGACCGCGCTCACGATGCGCTTCAGCGCCTTCGGTCTGATTCCCGATGATCACCGGCAGGGTATGGACAGCGGATGGAACCACATCCTGAACCGGATCGCGGCGGCGGCCACCACGGGCTGAGCCGCTAGTCGCCGATGACCTTGACGAGGACCCGCTTGGGTCGCCGCCCGTCGAACTCGCCGTAGAAGATCTGCTCCCAGGGACCGAGGTCGAGTCGCCCCGCCGTGATGGCGACAACGACCTCGCGCCCCATCACCTGCCGCTTCAGATGCGCGTCGGCGTTGTCCTCACCGGTGCGGTTGTGCGCATAGCGCTCGGGAGAGGCGTCGAACGGTGCCAGTGCCTCAAGCCAGCGGGCGTAGTCGTCGTGCAGACCCGGCTCGTCGTCATTGATGAAGACCGAGGCGGTGATGTGCATGGCATTGCAGAGGACCAGCCCCTCTTGCACCCCGCTCTCCCGGACGATCGTCTCGATCCTCGGCGTGATGTTCTCGAATGCCATGCGGGCCGGCAGGTTGAACGTCAGATACTCGGTGCGTGACAGCATGTCGGTGGTCCACTCCCTCGGTCGCCCCGATCATAGCGAGGAGTTCCCCCGGGCACTTCGAGCGAACCAAAACGGCCGTGGGTGCGTCTAAAGGCCCAGTCCCGAACATCACGGACCCAAGGCCATGACCACGAGCGAGAGACTGTCTGCCCTGCTGACGATTGCCGCCATCATCGGCGGCGCCATCACCATGGTCGCCTGACGCGACCCTGTGCCGGGAGCGCCTACGAACCGCGGGTGAAGTTGACCGTCACATGCATGCGGGTCGGCACCGGTACGTCGTCGAGTCGAGTCGCTTCGTACTGCCATTGACGGACCGCCTCCACGGCGGCCGCCGTGTGTGCTACCTGTCCCTTTCTCCCTCGCTAACATTCCGCCACTTTCGTGACACTCGTCGGCCACCGCATAAGATGAGAGGTCGTGAAGGCTCCGCTTCTCCTCGCGCTGGTCACCTTGGTTGGCTTGGCCGTCCCGGCCGCCGCGCAAGAGCCGAGCGGGACACCGGACGAACTCCACAACATTGTCCCGACCCTGACTGCGCAACCGCCCCGTCTCGACGGCGTCCTCGAACAGGACGAATGGGCCAATGCCGCCGTTATCGAGCAGTTCATCCAGCAGGAACCTGCGGAAGGCAATCCGGCAACTGAGCGGACGGTCGTCCGTTTGCTCTATGACGCCCGCGCGCTCTACGTCGGTGTGGAGGCGTTCGACTCGCGACCGGAGTCGGTCATCGCGACCGAGATGCGCCGCGACTCGCAACAACTGCTGGACGAGGACAACTTCCAGCTCATCCTGGATACGTTCAACGACAAGCGCTCCGGCTACATGTTCGTGACCAGCCCGTTGGGCGCCAAGCTTGAGCAGCAGGTGGCCGAAGAGGGCGAAGGGGGCTACCGGGCGTTCAGCTCGACGAGTTCGAACATCAACCTGAACTGGGACGGCGTGTGGGACGTGGCCGCACGTCGGACGCCCGACGGCTGGGTCGCGGAGATCGCCATCCCGATGGTGACGTTGCGCTTCCCCAACGCGGACGAGCAGGAGTGGGGCGTCAACTTCATGCGGAACATCCGCCGGAAGAACGAGCAGGTGTTCTGGGCGCCGATCGAGAAAGGCTACGGCCTGACCCGGGTCAGCCAGGCGGGCACAATGACCGGCCTCGGGGGCCTCGACCGCGGCCTTGACCTGCGCGTCACCCCCTACGTGCTGGCCGGCGGGCGGCAGGACCGGTCGACGGCGTCGCGTCTCGACGGATCCGGATTCAACGACGTCGGGCTCGACGTGAAGTATGGCGTGGCGTCAGGCCTGAATCTGGACGTCACGCTGAACACCGACTTTGCCCAGGTCGAAGTAGACGAGCAGCAGGTCAACCTGACGCGGTTCCCGCTGTTCTTCCCCGAGAAGCGTGACTTTTTCCTCGAGAACGCCGGTATGTTCAGCGTGAAGAACCAGGGGATCAGCCGGCTGGCTGATCTGTTCTTCACCCGGCGCATCGGACTGGCCAACGGACAGCCGATCCCGATCGTCAGCGGCGCCCGGCTCACCGGCAAGGTCGACCGCCACAACGTTGCGGTCATGAACATCCAGACCCAGGAAGTGGGTACTCGTCCGGGCGAGAACTTCTTCGTGGCGCGCTACAGCCGGGACATCTTCGCCCGCTCGAAGATCGGCGGCATCATCGTCAACAAGGAGGCCGTGGGCGACGCCCACTACAACCGGACGTTCGGCATCGATACCTCGCTGACGCCCCACGACTTCTTCACCGTCACCGGCTTCGTGGCCAAGACCGAGACCCCGGGCATCTCGAGTGACGACGGCGCCGCGCACTTCAACGCCACCTGGCTAAGTCCGGGCTGGCGGATCTACACCGAGTACACCGACCTGCAGGACAACTTCAATCCCGAGGTGGGGTTCGTACCCCGCATCGGGATCCGGCGATCGAAGATGCACGGACAGTGGAACCCCCGTCCCGAGAAGTGGAGCATCCGGTCGATGGACCCGATGATGAACATCGAGTACACGACCGACCAGAACAATCGGCTGCTGAGCCGCCGCGTGCATCACATGATCGGGTTCCAGTTCGAAGACGGTTCGAACCTGACGTTCATCGCCAACCGCGAGTTCGAGCAGCTCGACGTGCCGTTCTTCATCACCCGCGACGTGACGATCCCCGTCGGCACCTACCGCTTCTGGAACCCGAGCGTGCGTTACCGCAGCGACCCCTCGCGGCGTCTCTCGGCCAACCTGAGCTACGCGCCGCAGGGATTCTTTGGCGGCACGCGCACCGACTGGAGCGGTGGGGTAACCCTTCGCGCAACCAGCCGCCTCGCCGTGCAGGGACGATTCAACCGCAGCGACGGGGATCTGCCTG
>CAJWMX010000152.1 GCA_913043805.1 uncultured Acidobacteriota bacterium
ACCCCGACGACGGGCGTTCCCAGCGCGAAGGCGACGCCGCACTCGAAGGACGTGCCGGAGTCGGGATCCGCACCGTCGAGGATAGCGACCACGGCGTCAGCCTCGCGGATTCGGCCGACCAGCAGCTCGAACATCGCCTCGGTCGGTAAGGGCTGCCCGGGCTCGAGCAGATCGGCTACCAGGCGCTGCGGCAGCAACACCCGATAGCCGAGCGTTTCGAGCACAGCCGCGAGCGTGGCGTTCCATTGCTGTTCGGCGTGGGTAAACAGCGGACCGGCGAAATACACGAGGGGAGCAGAAGACGCGGCCATGGGCTGCTGTGTATCAGGAGCCGGGGCCTGTGGCAAGGGCCGCCCCGGGGCTCAGAACACCCGACGCCCGAGCTCTTCGGCCTGGCGGCGCTGGGCGTCAGAGGGGGCGGGCTGGCTGACCACGGGCACCCGCTTGAAATACAACCGCAGCGCCTGGTGATGGATGGCGACCGTCGTGCGAAGTGTCAGCCACGGCTGAGTCAAGGCGAGCCGCGCCAGGGCGCCATCGTCCAGCGAACGTCGCTCGCCCCAGAGCTGGGCGTCGAGCACGTGCTGGTCGTCTTCGAACTCGACGATGCCGATCGACAGGCGCTCCCGAAGCGGCGCCAGCCGGAAGTCGTACCGGCAGCGGTTCGACAAGAACGGCGAGACATGCATCTGCTTGGTCGCCGAGCACCGCCATGGCTCGCGCCCCGCCTCGTCGCGCAGCAGATACAGATAGCGCTCGCCGAAGGTACTCGAGACCTCGGCGACGACCGCTCGAAGCTCGCCGGAGACTGCATGGCAGTAGTAGAAGCTCACCGGATTGAAGACGTAGCCGAACAGCCGACAGCTGGTCAGTAGACCGATCCGGCCGCCAGTGACGTCGACGTCGTGCCGCGACAGCCACCGCTCGAGCTTGGGCCGCGTCGCGCCGGGCTCACCGTCCATATGATCGCGGTCTCGAAAGGAGAACAGGCCGGCTCGATTGACGCCAAACAGCCGGAGCGAAGGACCCACCCGTTCGAGTTCGTCGAGATCCAGGTAGAAAAGCGTGGCGGGGTAGCGAAAGTCGTGCACCGTCGGACGCGCTCGCCGATGCCGCACCCAGCCGGTGTAGAGGCACGACCTCATCGGGACCAGTCAGCCTCCGGATCGATGGCCCGCGCCACGTCGAGCCCCGCCCGCACCCCGTCCTCGTGAAAACCGTTGCCCAGATAGGCGCCACAGAAATAGGTGCGGCGGGCACCGTTCTCCGAACGCAGCCGCTCACGCGCCCGCAGACCGGCCACGCTGTAGTGGGGATGGGAGAAACGGAAGCGACGTAGAACCCGGTCTGACCGTACCGTCCCGCTGTCGTTCAACGTGACACAGAACGGGTGATCAGATTCGAAGCCCTGGAGCCGATTCAGCAGGTAGGTCATCTCCAGCGGACGACTCGGGTCCTGGCAGTCAGGAACATGGTAGTTCCAGGCAGCCCAGACGTGGGGGGACCCCGGCAGGACCGAGCGGTCGGTGTGCAGCAGTAGATCGTTGGCGCGATAGGGAATCGCCTCGAGCAGTTCCCGTTCACGCGCGTCCGGATCCTCGAGCAGGCCGAGCGCCTGATCCGTATGGGTCGCCAGCACTACCCGGTCGAACCGTTCGGCGGCCCCGTCGACCGGGCGCACCGTCACCTCCTCCGCGCCTCTCTCGACACGGGCCACCGGCTGCCCACACCGGAGCCGGGCGCCGAGTCTCTCGGCGAGCCGTGCGACATACCGCTGGCTCCCCCCAGAAACGGTGCGCCATGGGGGCTGATTCCGCACCTGGAGGAGACCGTGGTTGTGAAAGAAGCGCAGGAATAAATCGAGGGGAAACTGCTCGGCGTCAGCGACGCTCGATGACCAGATGGCGCTGGTCATCGGCAGCACATAGTGGCGGACGAGCTCGTCGGAGAGGCCGGCTTCCCGCACCGCCGGCCCCAACGTCGCGCCGGCGGGGGGCTCGGTGACGCTCCGTGCCCACTCATTGAACCGGGTCACGTCGCGGAGCAGACGCCAGTAGCTCGGCCGCAGGAGTTGCCTCGGGCGCGCGGTCAGGCCACGAACCCCGCGGCCGCTGTAGGCGAGATCGCACGCCCCGCACTGGACGCTGAATGACATCTCGCTAAGCTGCGTCTCGACTCCGAGACGTTCGAGCAGGCGAGTGAACAGGGGATAGGTACGCTCGTTGTAGACCAGGAAGCCAACGTCGAGCGCACGGGAGTCAAGTCCGTCTTCCACCTGCACGGTGTGGGCATGCCCGCCCGCGACCCGCTCGGATTCGTAGACGACGACGTCGTGGCGAGCGGCGAGCGCGTCGGCCGCCGTCAGCCCGGCCACGCCGGCGCCGACCACCGCGATCCGCGACGGATTCCCGTCGTCTTTCTCACCAGTCACACGCAGACACTCCAGTTTTCCCCAGTAGAAAACCGATCGCCTTCGACACCCAACGCATCTTCTAGATTAAACGTATTATCTTTGCAGTCAAAACCATTGCAATGTCAGGTCCTCCCTCTCCGGCCCTCGCCTCGAGCGCTCCTCCGAGACGCTCGGTCCTCGGGACCCTGGTCCGCCCCTGGCTGTTCCGCCTGCTCGATCAGCTCGACGACGGGCAGATCGACATCGTGGACCCGCTCGGACGACGCCGGCTCGGCTCGGGGGCGACGTCCGACCTCCATGCCGAGGTCGAGGTCGCCGACACCACTGTCTATGCACGTCTCGCCTCGGGTGGCTCGATCGGAGCGGCCGAGACCTACGCCGACCGGCGCTGGTCCAGCCCCGATCTCACGTCGGTGATCCGGCTGCTTGCCAGAAACCGTGACGCGGGAAACGCACTGGACGGCCCGGCCAGCCGTCTGCTGGGGCTGGCCCAGCAGTTGCGACACCGATGGCGCACGAACACGCGCCGGCAGAGTCGGCGAAACATCGGCGACCACTACGACCTCGGCAACGATTTCTTCGAGACGTTCCTCGACCCGACACTCACCTACTCGTGCGCCGTCTTCCCCACCCCGGATGCGGATCTGGAAACAGCGTCGCGACACAAGCTCGACCTGATCTGCCGGAAACTCGAGTTGCAGCCGGGTGACCGGCTCCTCGAGATCGGCACCGGCTGGGGCAGCCTCTGCCTGCACGCGGCTGGCGAATACGGCTGCCAGGTTGTCACCACGACGATCTCTCGTCAGCAGTATCAACGCGCCACCGAACGGGTCCAGGCTGCCGGGCTTGCCGACCGCATCCGGATCGAGACGCTCGACTACCGAGACCTGCCGGACCGGTATCCAGAAGGGTTCGACAAGCTGGTCTCGGTGGAGATGATCGAAGCGGTGGGCCGCACGTTCCTCCCGCGCTACTTCGAAGTGTGCGACCGGATGCTCGTCGAGGGCGGGCGTGGGTTGATCCAGGCGATCGTGATCGATGACGCGCTCTACGCCAGCTATGCGACCGGCGTCGATTTCATCCAGCGCTATATCTTTCCGGGCGGCTTCCTGCCATCGGTGGCCATCATGCGGGAGCTGGTTGGCCGCACCCCGCTCCAGATCGAGGCGGTGGACGACATCACCCACCACTATCCGCCGACGTTGCGCGCCTGGCGAGCCGCGCTCCACCGTCGGTGGCACGATCTGATCGACCTGGGCTACCCGGATCGACTGCTCCGTTTCTGGGACTACTACTTCTGCTACTCGGAAGGTGGATTCCTCGAGCGCACCATCGGTGACGTCCAGATGACGCTCACCAAGCCTCGCGGTCACTCGACATGAGCCTGGCCATCGACCTCGCCGAACGGGGATGGCTCCCGGACGGTGTCATCAGTATGGGAATTCGGCGGCTGCTCAGGCAGCGGCTGGCGAGTGAGAGAGCCCACCCTGACGGTGCGGCCCGGCTCGACGCGCATCTGGCGACGATGCGCGCCGGTCCCATCGCGATCGAGGTCGACGCGGCCAACGCCCAGCACTACGAAGTGCCCGCCCGCCTGTTCGAGACGGTTCTCGGTCCCCATCTCAAATACAGCTGCGGACACTGGCCCGAGGGCGTAGCCACGCTCGGCGAGGCAGAGGCCTCCATGCTGGCACTCACCTGCCAGCGTGCCCAGATCGAGGACGGGATGCGGGTGATAGACCTGGGCTGCGGCTGGGGAGCGCTGGCGCTGTGGGTGGCCGAACGCTACCCGCAGACCGAGGTACTGGCCGTCTCGAACTCCACCTCGCAACGCGAATTCATCGAGCAACGCCGCACGCTCCGCGGCCTGCCCAACCTCCGGGTCGTGACCGCCGACGTCAACGACTACCAGCCGTCGGGCCACTTCGACCGGGTCGTCTCGGTCGAGATGTTCGAACACCTGCGGAACGTCGAGGCGCTACTCGAGCGGATCGGCGCATGGCTCACCCCCGACGGCCGGCTGTTCGTCCATGTCTTCTCGCACCATCGCCATGCCTACTTCTACGAGGTAGACGGCGAGGCCGACTGGATGGCCAGACACTTCTTCACCGGCGGGATGATGCCGTCGGACGAACTGCTCGCCGCCTGTGGCGGCCCGTTGGGGGTGGAGGAACGGTGGACGGTCGATGGCCGGCATTACGGCCGCACGGCGCGAGCCTGGCTGGCCAACCTGGACCGGCACCGTGGTGAAGTGCTCGACGTCCTTCGGACGGACCTCGGAGCCGTAGAAGGCGGCCGCTGGCTCCAGCGCTGGCGACTGTTCTTCCTGGCCTGCGTCGAGCTCTTCGAGTATCGCGACGGAGCGGAGTGGCGGGTCACCCATCATCGGCTCGCGCCCAGATAGACGGCGCGCGCCTGCCGGAGCCACGCATGACTCTCAGCCTCAAGCTGTTCTTCTCGATCATGCTGGTCGCCATGCTGGCGATCACGACCGCCGCCTCGCTCGACCGCGGCCTCGTGACCGCCGCCGAGGCGCTCTGGCCCGACCTCTGGTTTCGCGCCACGCTCATCGACGCCTACTTCGCGTTCCTGACCGTCTGGGTGTGGATGGCCTGGCGCGAACCGACCTGGCCGCGGCGCCTCGCCTGGCTCCTGGCGGTGCTGTGCCTCGGCAGCATCGCCATCGCCATCTATGCGCTGCTGCGGCTCGCGCACGCCGACCCGCGAGACCCGGCACGGGCGATGCTCAACCGACACCGGCTGCGCGCTCGGTGAGCAGGTCGCCGTCCCTACCGAAAGCCGCGGTAGCGCCCCGGCGTGGCCCCTACCCGGGCCGACACTCGGGAGAGGACGGGGATCGCCACGCCCCAGAGCAGCGCCAACAGCGCCCAGGCCGTAAGGCCGTCAACCTGCACCGCGCCGAGACGCTCGCCAAGCCAGTAGGCGAGCGGACCGCCCAAGGCGCCGAAGGACATCGCGACCCGCCAGTCCCGTCCGAGCCAGCGCAGACAGTAGCGGAGCGTCGCCGCGAACTGCGCCCAGAGCACCACGATCCACGGCGGCGCCACCCCCTCCACCAGGGTCCCGGAATGGAAGTGGAGCCCGCCGATCGCCACCTGGAGCGACTCGACCGACAGGCCGATCAGGACCGCGGCCAGCAGCAACCGCGCCTCGGCTCGCCGCTCGACCGCCAGCGCCAGATGCACAACAACCAGCCCGAGACCCACCGCCGTCGCCTCTCCTGCCCGGTCTGCCGCGGCCAGCAGCACCAGGGCGAGCCAGCCGGCCTGATACAAGAGGTAGTTGACGAGGTCTACGCGAGTCTGCATGCTGTCGGCTCGACCGAAGGAGAAACCCACCCGTGCATGAATCGACCCCGGCGCGCGCGCCGTCCGTCACCCCGTCCGATCCGTCTCCAGACGACCGCCGGATCGACTGGCTGGGCAACATCCCGTTCCTGAGCGTCCACGCCGGCTGCCTGCTGGTCTTGTGGACCGGCATCAGCCCGACCGCCGCCGCCATCGGGCTGGTCACGCTGTTCACCCGGATGTTCGGACTCACCGGCGGCTATCACCGCTACTTCTGTCATCGGGCCTTCAAGACCTCCCGGGTGTTCCAGTTCGTCCTGGCCTGGCTGGGCGCAGCCGCCGCCCAGAAGGGCCCACTCTGGTGGGCCGGTCACCATCGAAGCCACCACCGCCACTCCGACACCGAAGACGACGTGCACCCGCCCGGGGTCTACGGATTCTTCTGGGCACACATCGGCTGGGTGATGTGTCCGGCCAACCTCCGTACGAAGATGGAACTGATGCCGGACTTCGCCAGCTACGCCGAGCTGGCCTGGCTCGACCGGAACCATCATGTGGCGCCGGTGACGCTGGCGATCGGCCTGTTCGGGCTCGGCGCCTGGCTCGAGTCGACGGCCCCGGCGCTCGGGGTGACCGGGCTCCAACTGCTGGCCGTGGCGTTCTTCCTCAGCACGACGGTGCTCTACCACGTGACCTTCGCGGTCAACTCGATTGGCCACACGGTCGGGAAACGCCGCTTCGAGACTCGAGACGCCAGCCGTAACGGGTTCCTGCTCGCGCTCGTCACCGGCGGCGAGGGGTGGCACAACAACCATCACCGGTACCCCGCCTCCGAACGGCAGGGGTTCTACTGGTGGGAGATCGACCCCACCCACTACGTGGTGGTGCTCCTGAACACACTCGGCATCGTCTGGGACGTCCGGGGCCCCTCGGCCGAGGTGCTGGCCGAAGGGAGACGGCCAAAACGTGCCGCGATGACCTCCTGACGGTAGTTGAAGATCTCGCGAAGGTCCCGGTCCACCCAGCGGGTGGCGACAGCAGGCAGCAAGGCGCCGCCATAGACGGCGAACTGGACGGTGTCGCGCAGTAACGTGCCGCCGTTCACCTCCACGAAGTCATGCCGGTGCCGCCAGAGGCGAAAGGGACCTCGGCGCTGGACGTCGGTGAATCCCACCGGCGGCTCCCACTCCTCGATCACAGTGCGCCAGCCTATGGGCATGCCGTGCAGCCGGAGACGGTAGCGGACCCGCGTCTCACGCCGCACCTCGGGCGGTGACACCTCGAGGATCCGAAACCGCAGGAAGGGGGGCGTCAGCTGCTCGAGGTTCCGGGCGTCGGCAAAGAACGGAA
>CAJWMX010000153.1 GCA_913043805.1 uncultured Acidobacteriota bacterium
TACGCCGGCGGCGATCAGGATGATCACCACCGGGAACAAAAGCTGTCGTTCGTGCAGCGTCCGGATGAAGGGAATGCGGAGGAGGCTACCCACTGAAGCGCCACTGAACAAAGGAGACCTAGTTCTGCCCGCCTGCATTGTAGTACGCCGCACCCCCACCCGCAACCGAGCCGGGTGTGCCCACAAAAAGAAATCCCCCGCCACCGCTGGTGACGGGGGGACAAGCGGTGTCAGCCAGTGGCCGCGCGGCCCTACTGCTGGTCGAGGAGCTGCTGCATCATCGCCTTCAGTTCGTCGATCTGACGCTGCTGGTCTTCGATGACAGCCTCCTGCTCGTCGACCCTGGTAATAAGCTCTTGGACACCCCGAACCGTGTAGGGGACCAGACTGCTCACGTTGAGCTGGAGCAGGCCATCATCGCGTTGGACGACGCTGTCAGGTAACACCTGCTGGAACTCCTGAGCGATGAAGCCGAACTGCTCTGTTACGGGGTAGCTAGGTCGCGAGGCTCGGAACGAGTCTGAGTAGAAGTACCGCACAGGTCGGAGACGACGCAGCACGTCCGTCGCGTTGTCGATTCCGAAAATATCGGACTTCGTTCGACGGTCACCGGCGCCACCGGTCCGCAGGGTCCCGCCGGCAACGACGGACAGGACGGCGCGACCGGCGCCACCGGCCCGCAGGGTAAGACCGGCGCGCAAGGCCCCGTTGGCCCGGCCGGCGCAAACGGTGTGGCTGGGCTCGCTGGAGCGGCCGGCCCGCAGAGACTCGCAGGTCCCGCTGGGCTGCAGGGACCGGAGGGGCCGCAAGGCGCGCAGGGAATTCGCGGCGCCACGGGCCCCGAAGGCCCCAAGGGCGACGTGGGCGAGCAGGGCGAGAGCGGCACGCCCGACGACGACTGGCTGGTCGAGCCCAACGGCCTCGACATGCACTCGGTGCCGACCCGCAACGTTGGTGTAGGCGTGACCGGCCCGACCGCGAAGTTCCAGGTAGTGGGAACCGACCCGAACACCAACGTGCTGCACGCCCAGCGGGGCGCCTCAGGAGCGGCCGCGCCGAGTGACTACAACACGGGTGTCCTGGAGGGCACGGCGAGCGTCGGCCTGAGCATGCTCAGCGCCGACAACAGCATCCAGGCGGTGCTCTTCGGAAAGACCTCGAACGCGGCACAGGGTCGCATCGAGTATCACCATGGGGCGCTGGGTGCGATGGCCGCGCCGATCGAGAACATGCGCTTCTTCACCAACGCCGCGCCGCGCATGATCATCACCGGCCTCGAGGGCCTGGTGGGTATTGGCACGATGACGCCCGCGTCGAAGCTCGACGTCAAGGGCACCATCAGCGGGACCAAGTATCGCGACCACCACTACCTGGGATGGTTCGTTGACCTGGCGCCGATGAGCGGCTTCAGCGGCGCCATCCGCCGCAACATGGGCTTCGGTGTGCTCTCGCCGAGTGCCTGGGTCCATATCCGAGGCGAAGCGTCCGTAGGACCGCTCTTCATCGTCGAGCGCAACACCGGCACGGTGGACAGCCCGGCACTCGATCCGGAGCCGGCATTCATCGTCGACGACGCCGGGTTCGTGGGCATCAACCGTAACGCCTCGACCCATCGGCTCAAGGTTGGCGGCACCATCGGTTGCACGGGATGCCAGAACGGCCTGGTGAACTTCATCTCGGATCGTCGGCTCAAGACCGACATCCAGAATCTCGACAACGCCCTGGACGTGATGCGTCGCCTGCGGCCAGTCCAGTACTTCTACACGAACGCGCACGTGGCGGCCACGGCCGGTGCACCGAGCACGCAGCAGTTCGGCTTCCTGGCCCAGGAGTTCAGCCAGGTGTTCCCGAACAGCGTGGTCGCCGACGACAACGGCCATCTTCAGATGAGCGCCGGCAACGTGCTGCCCTACGCGGTGAATAGCGTGCAGGAACTCATCACCATCATCGACACCCAGGACAGCAAGCTGGCCGCGCAGGACGCGAAGATCGACAACCAGGCCCAGTAGATTGCCGACCAGCAGGACCAGATTGACGAACTGAAGGCGATGATGCAGCAGCTGCTCGACCGCTAGACGCGGCGAGAGACGGGGATTTCAAAAGGGGTGGCCTCCAGGGGCCACCCCTTTTGTCGTGTACTCAGCCGAGGATGAGCGGGACGAGCATCAAGGCGAGGGCCGGGACCACGGTGACCGCGATGAAGTCCATCAGTACGCCGTAGCGGATCATGTCGGTGATCTTCACGCGCCCCGAGGCGTAGACGATGGCGTTCGGCGGCGTGGACACGGGCAGCGCGTCGGCTACCGACGCCGAGAGCGCCGCGGCCACCGACGGCACGATCGGATTGACGCCCGACGCCATGGCGATTGAAATGACGATCGGAATGGCGATGTTTGTCGCCGCCGTATTCGACATCGTCTCCGAGAGGATGACGGTGAAGAGCGCCGCGGCAAAGGTCAGCGTCACCATCTCGTCGGTCGGCACCAGACCGGTGATACCCTCCCCCACCACCTGAGCCAAACCGGACGAGGCGGCCATGGCGCCCAGCGACAAACCGCCGCCGAAGAGGAGAATCGTCCCCCAGTCGATCTGCGCCGCCTCTTTCCAGGTGATGGTGCTGCGCTCGGTCTTGCTGTTGGGGAGCAGGAAGAGCAGCACGACGCCGATCAGCGCCGCCACCGCCTCGGGCACGCTGGCCAGAACCGACGCCGCCACGGGATGTTCGCGTCCCAGGATCAACGCGAGGATGCCGGGGCCAACCCACAACACCACGGTGACGCCAAAAGCAACCAGGGCGTTGATCTCGCCGCGACGCCACGGCCCGAGCGCCGCGCGACGCTCTGCGATGATCTTGTCGGTGCCGGGGATCTCGTCCACCCCGGTCTTCCCCACCCAGTTGAGATAGACGAAGACGATCCCCATCAGCACCAGCACGATGGGCACCGAGAACATCATCCACTGCACGAAGGTAATGCGGAAGTCGAGTTGCTCGCCCAGCATCCCCACGGCGATGAGGTTGGGCGGCGTCCCGACCGGCGTGGCCATCCCACCGCGCGAACAGCAGTAGGTCGTCATCAGCATCAAGGCCGTGCCGTACTTCTTGGGAATGTCGGCCTCCGACTCCATGAACCGGATCAGCGACAGTCCGATCGGCACGAGCATTGCCGCCGTGGCGGTGTTGCTCATCCAGGCCGAGAGCACCGCGGCGAGCACGCCATAGGCGAACAGGATCCGAGTCGGTCTGGCGCCGACGATCTTGAGCGACAGCACCCCGAAGGCTACCCGCTCGTTGACCCGATGCACGAACAGCGCGTGCGCCAGGATGAAGCTTCCGATGAACAGAAAGATGGTGGTGCTGGCAAAGGGCCTGAACGCCTCACCCGCGGGCGCGACCTGCAGCACGATGGCCAGCGACGGCCCCAGGAGCGACGTGACCGCGAGCGGCAACGCCTCGGTAATCCAGAAGACGATGACGAGCGCCATCACAGCGGCCAACCGATGGGCCTCGGGCGACAGCGACTCGAACGGCCAGGCCAGCGTCAACAGGAAGGCCAGCGGGCCGACCACGATGCCGATACGGCGCCGTTTCTCGTCAAACTCGAGTTCGGTCTGGGTCTTGGAGGCGACGGGCAGGGTCGCGCCGCCCCCGAGTTGAGGTTGTTCTGCAGACATTGGCTGCCCGGTGTATCACATTTCGGGTCGGCCTGGCCAACGAGACCAGGACAGACGGCGGGAACCTCCACCCCGCGGCCTCGGTCCTAAGGAGATAGGCCGCGCAGGCGCGATGGGTGCGATACCATGCCTGAGTGGCCGGCCGCGGGCCCCACCTGACCCACCATGCCCACCACCGGAAGCATCGTCCAGCACTACGAGATCGGCGACCGCCTTGGCGCCGGCGACGTGGGTGAGGTGTATCGCGCGCGGGACACCCGGCTGGGACGACCGGTGACGCTCAAGTTCATTTCTCCGGATCACGATCGCGATGCCGATCGGCGTGAACGGCTCCTCAAGGAGGCCCGGGCGGCGTCACTGCTCCGCTCGCCGGCCGTGGCCACGACCTACGACATCGGCGAGGACACGGCACGCTGTTCATCGTCATGGAGCTGGTCGAAGGCGAGGCGCTGGCCGATCGCCTGAAAAAGGGACCGCTCTCGGTGCGTCACGTGGTCGGCATGAGCCTCCAGATCGCCGACGCCCTCGACGAGGCGCACGGGCTGGGCATTGTCCACCGCGACCTCAAGGCCGCGAACCTCGTCCTGGATTAGCAGGGACGCGTCAAGATCCTGGACTTCGGTCTCGCCAAATTCACCGGCCCGGCGGCGGACCGGGCCGCGGCGGAGACGATGGCCCAGACCGGCCTGGGCCTGGTCGTCGGCACGGTGTTCTACATGTCGCCTGAACAGGCGCTCAATCGAGAGGTCGACTCGCGGTCTGACCTGTTCTCCCTCGGGATCGTGCTGTATGAATCGCTGGCCGGCCGTCTCCCGTTCGAGGGCGACACGCAGACCGCGATCGTGGACCGACTGGTCCATCATGAGCCGACGCCACTCTCGCGGCTCAACTATGAGGTCCCGGCCCGGCTGGAGGACACCATTCGCAAGCTGCTCCAGAAGGAACCGGGCGCGCGCGAGCCGAGGCCGACCCGGACTTCGACCCGGTGCGAGAAGACCCGGCGTTCATTGGCCTGCTGCGGAGCGCCGCTCCCGTCGGCTGAGCGACGGCGTCAGGCAGCGTGGTATCCTTGAGACTCAGGTTCGAAAGAACGTAGGAGGACGCTATGGGCCCGATCGGTCTCCCCGAACTGGTCATCATCCTGTTGATTCTGTTGCTCATCTTCGGCGCCAACCGTCTGTCCGGCCTCGGCAAGGGGATGGGCCAGGCGATCCGCGGCTTCAAGGACGAGATGGGGAACAAGGACGACAAGGACGACAAGGACGAGTAGCCCGGCGGACACAATCCGTCGCGGACGACCGTACATGACTAGGACCGGCGCCCACGCGATCACGTGGACGCCGGTCCTTTTTTTGCTGCCCGATCGGGTGACCTAGTTGGCCAACCCCAGGTCTTGCATGTGGGCGACGAGATCCTCACCGGCGGTCGACGGGTTCACTTCCTTGTCGATCCGCAGGATCGTGCCATCGCCCCCGATGATGAACGTCCATCGGAACGGGAACGCGCGCTCGGCGGTGACCACGCCATAGGCCTCGGCCACCTCCTTGGTCGGATTGCTCAGCAGGGGGAAATCGGAGTCGAGCGACTCGGCGAATTCCTTGTTAGTCTGGGGATCGTCGACACTGATCATGAAATACGCCATGTCGATGGCCTGCAACTCGTCGCTGGATTCACGCAGCGACTTGCACTGAGCCGTTCAACCACCGGTAAACGCCTTGGGGAACCAGGCCAGCACCACCGGCGTGCCCGAATAATCGGACAGGCTGTGGGTGTTGCCATCAGACCCGGGCAGGCTGAAGGCGGGCGCCATGTCGCCAACCTCGAGCCCCTGGGCCTGGGCTCCGCCGACGCCTACCGCAGCCACGGCCACCAAGACCATGACGCCGAGGGCGACGAAACTCTTCATTACTCCACTCCTTGAGTGTAAGGATCGACGAAAGATAGATTCACCCTACCAGACTGCGTGGAGCGCCGTCTACTGAAAGAGCGCGGTCTCGGGGAACTGCGCGAACCAGCCGAACCAGAAGGCCCGATGCGCCGACAGCCGCGGAAGCCGGGTGCCATCGTCGGCGACCAGCTCCTCTTCGGTGATGGCCCACCCGCCGCCGGCCCTATCCAACACCCGATCGCCATCGAGCCCCTCGAACGCGCGGTCTTCGGCCTCGTAGATCCGACTGGCCCCGGAGGGACTGGTGACCACGACGAACGATTGCCCGGCCACCTCGGTCTGGAAGACCGGACGCTCGGCAAGAAACTCGGTCGAGAGCGCCACCGGGTGTCGATCGGCCCCGGCGGGATCGTCCAGCAGCATCACCACCACTTCGGCCTTGTTGTCGAGGGGACCGTCATGCGCCTGCACCTGGAACATTAGATCGTCGGTCGCGAAATAGTCGCGGTAGGCCGCGCCCTCCGAGTAGTCCCGCTCGAACCCGGTGTCGAGGGTGAGCACCGTGGTCTCCGGGTGTCGCTCGTGCCACGCGCCCCAGGTCGTCGTCACCATCGAGCGTCGCGTCAGCTCCAGCCCGCTGCCCGCCAGCTCGCCAACCACCGGAATGCCCTCCAACGTGCTCCAGAGGCTGTTGGTCTCGTCGTCGAACATGAGCTTGTTCGAACGGTAGAGCAGCCCGCTCGTGCCGAACCGGATATGGCGGCCGTCAGTGATGCTTTCGTATGGAATGACAGTGCCGCAGAGCGTGCAATAGACGATGGTGAGGTCCACGCCGCCCACCCCATCCACCGACATCTCGTGCCAGGCCAGGATCCGCTTGGGGTAGGCGCGCGCCTCGCCGTTTACCTCGATGCCAAAGACGATGTTGTCGTCGTCGAGGTAAGTCGCCTCATCCGCCGGCACATGGTCCGGATAGCGCAAGGGCGGGATCCCATTGGGCGGCACGCCACCCCAGTCGATCTCGTCGAGACGGATCAGAGAATTGACGCCGGGGGGAAAGAACAGGGCAAAGCGCGGGTCGATCTGCCGATACCAGGCTCCCTTGAACGCCCCATACTCCGGATGGGGATCATAGGTTTGGTCCCAGATCCATTGCTGCCAGCGCATGATGTCGTTGCCAAACCGTTCGCCCGTGCTGTCAGCCAGCAGACCCTGCAGCCGACGAAAAACCACCGTGGACGGATGTTCGGGCTCGCTGGACAGCGGCGGCGGCTCGCCGAACGCCGAGGGGTCTCCCCCCGCCGCCGGCTGTAGCGGTCGCTCCTCGCGGGGCGGCGTCATGAACCGCATCATGTCCCACAGCATGCCGGCATAACCGTCGCGCCAGCCGTCGCCGATCCGCTCCACCGCGGCGCGCGCCACTTCCGCGTCCTCGGCCATCACCAGGAAGAACTGTTG